>JBEVMI010000239.1:0-8140 GCA_040508685.1 Spongiibacteraceae bacterium | reverse complement strand
TACTCGAATAAGAACTTATTTGTGCTAAGCGACGAGTTGGATTGAGACCATATTTTCCAAGATGGCGTTACTTCCTGTTATTTGCCCAGACACCGCCGTCAGCACCGCAGTTTCGCTTCAATCCTGCCATCGTCTCCTCGGCCGTGAACCGCCTTGCCCTGTATCCATCGACGGCCACCTGGACATAAGCGCGGCAATTCACCGGCATCCCGGTACCGTCGCCGTACACCGGCTTGTCATTGTCGTCGCCGCCGCAGCCTGTCAGCAGTACAGCAAGCGCTGATTCGCAGGCTACCTTCAGAAATCCTTTACCCATGCTTACCCCTCAAGTTGCCGATGTGGATGCTGAATTTATTTTAATGCAACTTGAGCTTGTCGCCTGGTAGACTACTGCCGGACGAAACGTCTTGACGGTTTACCCCGGCTGGCCTATCCTAAAAAATCACCGGACAAAGACGGTGCCAGGCTTGGTCGCCTGAATTGACAAAGGTGGACAACCGCCCATGGCGGTATTTTTTCGTCCGTGCCCTGTCGTGCTTTCAATGAGCGGCGGTGGTAGGAGGCTAACGCCTGCCGGTTTCCTCTGTCACCGGTCGACCAACCTTGCCATTCGCTGCTCTCCTCGTTTGGTCGCGCGTGCGGCGCCGACATCAAACCGCTGCCCATCACCTGATTGTGGCCTGGCTGGGTGCCGGCGGGGAAGCTGACCATCCAGGCCGGCGCCGCCGGAACCGGCAAGGCCACGTTGGTCCTTGCGCTGGCCGGCGTCATCATCAGTGGCGGACGCTGGCCGGACGGCAGTGAGTGTTCCGGTGGAGGCAATGTGCTGATATGGTCGAGCGAGGACGTAGCCGACGACATGCTGGTGCCGCGCCTGATTGCCTCGGGCGCCGACCTGGCGCGCTGCCACTTCATTGAGGGCATCGCCCAGGACGGCGAAAGCGTACCGTTCGACCCCTCGCAGGACATCCCCGACCTGTGCCGCGCGGCGCAGGCCATCGGCGGGGTGAGCCTGCTGCTGATAGACCCCATCGTGTCGGCGGTCGCTGGCGACATGCACCGTGCCAACGACGTTCGCCGCAGCCTGCAGGCGGTCGTGGACTTCGCTGACGCCCGCGGCTGCGCGGTCCTCGGCATCACGCACTTTGCCAAGGGCGGCGCTGGCAAGTCGCCGCAGGACCGCGTGATTGGCTCCCAGGCCTTCGGCGCTCTCGCGCACATGGTGCTGGTGACGGCGAAAGAGGAGGGCAGCAACCGGCACGTGATGGCGCGGGCGAAGTCGAACATTGCGCCCGACGAAGGAGGCGTTGCCTATACGCTCGAACTGGCAACCATCACCGGCGGCATCGAGGCAGCGCACGCTGTGTGGGCCGGCGCCATCGAGGGCACGGCGCGGGAAATCCTGGGGGAAGTGGAGCACGACGACAGCGAGGGCGGCGGCGAACGCCTGGACGCCTAGCAGTTTCTGCGCGACCTGCTGGCGGACGGGCCGATATCAACGAAGCAGGTAAAGGCCGACGCGGCCGGCGCCGGCTACTCGTGGCGCACTATTGAACGGGCAAAGCGCGACCTGGGCATCGAAGCGGCGAAGACCGGGATGAAAGAGGGGGGGCAGTGGTTTTTGCCGAAGACCGCCAAAAATGTCGAAGACCGCCACGTAAATTGTGTGGCGGTCTTCGGGGAAAGTGGCGGTCTTCGTGGCGGTGCTTGCGAGAGGGAAGAGTAGCGGAAAATGTACGAGACAGAAAATTTCTGAATGAGGAAACGCAGGTCGCCGCGTTATCGCCAGGCCTTTCTGACGAATGCTTACTCGGACTGGTCTTGCGCACCGATAGATATTTCTACTGCTGTGTATGCCTGACGCGGGTCACTTGCCGAAGAGTGAGCCGTTTTCAGCAGCCCTGCGTCCACCATTGGATTGAGTGTCCTTTTTAGCAAATCGTCAGAATTTCTGTCCAATAATTTAGCTAATATTCTCCGACTCAGATATCGCCTCTCACACAGCTGAACTATTGTTTCCCACAGTATGTTTGGTGCAATTCGTCGAGCTTGACTCACGACAAGCGCTACTCTGGTCAGCCTTGTCTGTAAGGGAATCGGGATTTCATCCCACTCTAAGAATGATGCAGTCCCGTGGTTATCAAGCTCTGGAGGTTCATCCACTAGCTCTTGAGGTACGTGCGTAAGCTCTTGAGGTTTGGGGGGCGAACTAACAATCAATTCTGGAAGTTTTTCAATATCCACAGCGGAAAGGGGCTCCAGTAACGCTGAAGTATGACCCGGAGTAAAATAAATCATCCCTCTGCCAGTCCCGGCCTGCTGAAGAAACCCATCTTTTACTAGTCCGCCCAACATCTTTGTGATATCAGCGGGATGTTCGGTCGAAATTTCTCTCATTCTAGAGTGGTAAACAATGCCTTCTGTGGCAGCCGTGATGAGCGCCAATCTCGCCAGCTCCGAAAGCTGCTGGAATTTTTCCCCGAAACGCGCTTGCAAATCTCGTACGATTTCTGGCGGGACAAGGCTGTTCATGCGAAGCTCCATGAGGGTTTGCTCTGCCTCACGCAATTCATACAATATTGGCCTGCGCCAATGCTGGCCTTCCCAGTTTTTATAGATTTTTGGAATTCCTGAACCTGCATGGTCACCATACCCGACCAACTGAAACATGGTTTGCAGGCGCCGATTCCTGCAATCGCTATTTCCACCAAGCACTGCCACTTCAGGAGGGATCCTCATTAAACCAGGATTGCGGAAGCCGAACATGTCCGGGCGTTTTACAATAGCTACTGAAACGCGCCCCGAAAAGTCTGCATGTATGAGCGTATTCGTAAGCGCCTCGCGTAATGCCTCATGAACAGGAGTGTCATCAACTCGCTGCCCATCAACTAGCTGAAACGGAACTTTCAGGTCCACAGTTAGCTTTTGATAAACCTTCTTGAAGAAGTCATAGATGTTTCCTGACCAACTTCCATCCGGGACTATCCTGTCAATCCACCGTTTATCTGCTTTTGGTTCCGGTCGCTCCTGATAGTCAACCATGTAATGAGGTAACGCATCCCTAATCACCTCGGCGCGCCCGAACATGAGTAAGCCCGCTAGTCTCAGGCCCGAAAAGCCTTCTTCGCGGTTTTTACCCCATGCCCCAATGCATTCTAGGAAGTTGCTCATAGGGAGGTCCGACCACACATGCCCAGGCCTCACTGCGGCGAAACGATTACGATAGGACGCGACAGTTTCCATATCTAAGTCGCTAAAGTCGAAGCCTTTCAAGACGCGCTCGTCTCGTGAATCCTCTACGCGCTCCGCGAATATTCTCCGGACGGTCTCTTCATCCGCTGCGTAATCACCTTCGTGCCGCCTGAGATAAGTTCCCATGAAAGGATTGCTACCCACATAGACTGGCTTTACTTGACGAGATGCGCGAGGTACGTCGATCCGGAGCACTGTCACATCACCGATGGCAAACGGCCGAATGTCTTTCTCTGATAGGAGATTGATACTAATTTGCTTGCGATTGTGCAAGTTGTCCCAGAGCGCTTTCCGGACCCGCTCCATTTCCAGCATGCCGATGGGCTTAAACGCGCCCCTTGGCTTTTCCAAGATACCCAGCAAGATGACGCCACCGTCACCATTCGCCATTGCGCTATACGTTCGCCAAAAATCTTCAGGCAGTTCACCGCGCCCATCTTTCCCTTGTGCCGCCTTGCATTCAAGGTCAGCCGACTCAGACAAAGTTGTCAGAGTATCTGTAGCATGAAGCAACGGCAGTGAATCGTTCAGAATTTGCATTTCCGGTCCGTGGTTAGCAATCAGCGGGAAATTGTTCAGGACTTAAAGTCTACCGAATTTACGAAGATTCAAACACTGTGGCGGCTCTATTTATCAAATCGGATTACACAGCGGTTACATGGAGGCCAATCAGGCCAACTATAACAAAAAAGGGTTACAAGCCTAAGCATGTAACCCTTTGATTTTACTATCTATTTCTGGTGCCGACTGCCGGTTTCGAACTGGCCACCTGATGATTACAAATCAACTGCTCTACCAAATGAGCTAAGTCGGCGAAACTTGTACGAGCAGAATTATACGCTATTTAATCCGCGTCAGGGTCGGGCGGCCGCCCTTGCGTGGCGGTTCGTTGTCGTCGTCGGGCGACTCGCCAGCGTCGGCGTTGTGCGTCGAAACGGGGGCTGGCGCGGGCGCCAGCGATGGTACGGACGACAGCACCGGTGCACTTGGCGCGTTCGGCTCGTCGGACGACGATGGTGCGGGCGCATCGGCGCCGGCAGGCTGCGCTTCGAACGCCATGCCCTGGCCGTTTTCGTTGGCGTAGATCGCCATCACGTTGTTGACCGGCACGTAGATTTCGCGCGAGACGCCGCCGAAACGGGCGTGGAAGCGGATCGCGTCGTTGTCCATCTTGAGACCGGACGTGGCGCCAAAGCTGATGTTGAGGACGATTTCGCCCTTCTTCACGTATTCCATCGGGACCGTGGTCGACGCATCGACCTTGACGGCCAGGTACGGCGTATAGCCGCTGTCGGTGCACCATTCGTAAATGGCGCGCAGCATGTAGGGCTTGGTTGAGATTTCGGACATGGTCTTCCAGACTACGGTAAAACTCGGCGCACCGGGGCGCGCCGATCGGTCAACTATTGCAACCATTCATACAAGGGCGCACGGTGCGCCCCTGGATTAACGACGCATCACTTTTTCGGACGGGGTCAGCGCTTCGATGTATGCCGGACGCGAGAAGATACGCTCGGCGTATTTCATCAGCGGCGCGGCGGTTTTCGACAGTTCGATACCGTAGTGGTCCAGGCGCCACAGCAGCGGCGCCACGGCCACGTCCAGCATCGAGAACTCGTCGCCCAGCATGTACTTGTTCTTCAGGAACAGCGGCGCGAGCGTGGTCAGGCGGTCGCGGATTTCGGCGCGGGCCTTGTCGTGGCTCTTGTCGTTGCCCTTGGCGCGTTCGCTTTCGAGCACGTGCACGTGCACGAACAGTTCTTTTTCAAAGTTGAACAGCATCAGGCGGGCACGGGCGCGCATCAGCGGGTCGGCCGGCATCAGCTGCGGGTGCGGGAAGCGCTCGTCGATGTATTCGTTGATGATGTTCGATTCGTACAGGATCAGTTCGCGCTCGACCAGGATCGGCACCTGGCCGTACGGGTTCATGGTCGAAATGTCTTCCGGCTTGTTGAACAGGTCAACGTCGCGTACTTCGAAATCCATGCCTTTTTCAAACAACACCAGGCGGCAACGTTGCGAAAATGGGCACGTCGTGCCCGAGTAGAGAACCATCATTTGTTATAGTTCCTTAGAAACAAAGGGGGCGAGCCGTCGAACGGATCACCCCAGAACCGATTGCCCGCTCAGGCGGGCATCGCAAAAACAAGCGCCGAAAATCTGTTCCGGCGCTCTCGATTATTTCACTTCTTTCCAGTACGACGCGTTCAAACGCCATGCCAGGAAGACAAACAGGGACAGGAACAATACCACCACCACTCCCAGTTTTTTGCGGGTCTGCGCCGCAGGCTCCGCCATCCACTGCATGTAGCCGACCAGGTCGGCCACCGCGTTATCGAATTCTAACTTACTCATGCTACCCGGCGCGACTTGTTCGAAACCATCGAACTGGTGGATCGTCTTGCCCGGCTCGTGCGGATCCTGGACATTCTTGGTCTTGATCTTTTGAACGCCCTGCAATTCCCACAATACATGCGGCATCGCCGCGTTTTCCAGCACCCGGTTGTTCCAGCCGTTGGGGCGGGTATCGTCCTTGTAGAACGTGCGCAGGTACGTGTACAGATAATCCGATCCGCTGCCCGAACCCGAGGCCTTGGCCCGCGCGATCACCGATAAATCGGGCGGTACCGCGCCAAACCACGCCTTGGCGTCTTTCGGATTCATGGCCGTGGTCATCATCGACCCGACTTTATCGCCTGTAAACAACAGGTTGGCGCGGACCTGGTCGTCCGTCAGGCCCAGGTCCTTGAGGCGGTTATACCGCATCGAGGACGCATTGTGACAGTTCAAACAGTAATTGACGAATAATTTTGCACCATGTTGCAGTGCAGCCATGTCATTCGACCGGTCCGGGGCCTTATCGTAAGTGAAACCGCCTTCGTTGGCCAGTACCAGCGCCGGCACCAGGGCCAGCGCGGCCAGCAGTTTTTTCGCAAAATTCATGTCATGTCCCTTTAGATGGCAGTTTCAGCTCAGTGCGGGTGGAAGACCACGCGGTCCGGTACTTTCTTGAACGTGCCCATGGTGCTCCACCACGGCATGAACAGGAAAAAGCTGAAGTACAACAGGGTGCACACTTGCGAAATGATGGTGCGGCCTTCGGTCGGCGGCAGCGTGCCCAGCACGCCCAGCACCAGGAACGAGAAGAAGAACACCGCATACACGATCTTGTGCCAGCTGGGGCGGTAGCGGATCGATTTCACGGGCGAATGGTCGAGCCATGGCATGAAGGCCAGGATCACCACCGAGCCGCCGAAGAACACCACGCCCCAGAACTTGGCGTCGAGCACCTGCGGCAGCATGCCGACGATGGCCAGCAGGGCGACCACGGCAATGATGATCTTGGTGATGCGCGCCAGGCGCGACTTGAGCCAGATGAAGACCGTGTACGCGGCCACAAAGCACATCAGCACCCACATGAAGTCGGCCGTGGTGGCCCGCAGCACCGAGTAGAACGGCGTGAAGTACCAGGTCGGCGCGATGTGCAGCGGGGTTTTCAGCGAGTCGCCCGGCAGGAAGTTGTTGTACTCGAGGAAGTAGCCGCCCATTTCCGGCGCGAAGAACACCACGCAGCTGAAAATCAGCAGGAACACCGATACGCCGAACAGGTCGTGCACCGTGTAGTACGGGTGCGACGGGATGGAGTCGACCGGGTGGCCGTCCGGGCCCAGGTTTTCCTTGACTTCGATGCCGTCCGGGTTGCTCGAGCCGATTTCATGCAGCGCGATCAGGTGCGCGGCCACCA
This sequence comes from Spongiibacteraceae bacterium, assembly GCA_040508685.1. Taxonomy (GTDB): domain Bacteria; phylum Pseudomonadota; class Gammaproteobacteria; order Pseudomonadales; family CAMLJR01; genus CAMLJR01. Next base: position 1,143 of record JBEVMI010000239.1, on the reverse strand, counting down.
GGCCCAGCAGCACCAGCGGGATGGCGATCACGTGGAACGCGAAGAAGCGGTTCAGGGTAGCGTCCGACACCACGTAGTCGCCGCGGATCCACAGCGACAGGTCGGGCCCGATCAGCGGAATGGCGCCGAACAGGTTGACGATCACCTGCGCGCCCCAGTACGACATCTGCCCCCACGGCAGCAGGTAGCCGAAGAACGCTTCGGCCATCAGGCACAGGAAGATGGCAAAGCCGAACAGCCAGATCAGTTCGCGCGGCTTGCGGTACGAGCCGTACAAGAGCGCGCGCGTCATGTGCAGGTAGATGATGATGAAGAAGGCCGAGGCGCCCGTGGAGTGCATATAGCGCACTAGCCAGCCCGACGGCACTTCGCGCATGATGTATTCGACCGAGGCGAACGCCAGCGTGGCGTCGGGCTTGTAGTGCATGGTCAAAAAGATGCCGGTGACGATCTGCAGCACCAGCACCAGCATGGCCAGCGAGCCGAAGATGTACCAGAAGTTGAAATTTTTCGGGGCATAGTACTTGCCCCATTGATCGTTCCACAGCTTGGTCAGCGGGAAACGGTCATCGACCCAGCCCAGGGCCTTTTTTGCGGCCGGCGCATCGGCCGGCAGTTTGGTCTCTTTGAACGCCGCCATGGTTTATGCCTCGCCTTTTTCGTCTTTGCCGATCACCAGCTTGGTGTCGCTGAGGAACATGTAACGGGGCACCTGCAGGTTGTCGGGCGCCGGCTTGTTCTTGAAGACGCGGCCGGCCATGTCGAACGTGGAGCCGTGGCAAGGGCACAGGAAGCCGCCTTCCCAGTCGTCGGGCAGCGATGGCTGCGGACCGGGCTGGAATTTCGATGACGGCGAGCAGCCCAGGTGGGTACAGATGCCCACCGCGACCAGGATGTCGGGCTTGCGCGAGCGCCATTCGTTGCGGGCGTACTCGGGCGTGAATTCGTCGGGATTGCGCTTCGATTCGGCATCGGCCACCTTGCCATCGGTTTTCTTGAGCGAGGCCACCATCTCGGGCGTGCGCTTGAGTACCCACACCGGCTTGCCGCGCCATTCGACGGTAATCATTTCACCCGGGTTGAGGGTGGTGATGTCCACCTCGACCGGCGCGCCCGCCGCTCTCGCGCGGTCGGACGGCTGGA
>JBEVMI010000166.1:0-4577 GCA_040508685.1 Spongiibacteraceae bacterium | reverse complement strand
GTGCTGGTGGTGGTGCCGCCGACAACAGCCATTCAGCCGGGGCAGCCGGTCCAGGTCCTGCGCATCACCAGCTGATTTGCACAAAAGAAAAAGGGGCCCAAGAGCCCCTTTTTTGCTGCCTGAGGTGCGTGAGTGCGCGCGGATCAGTCGATATGCCGCTGCAAGACCAGGCTGGCATTGGTGCCGCCGAAACCGAAGCTGTTCGACAGCACACGGTTCAGCGTGACGTTGTCGCGACGGGTGCGCACTACCGGCAGATTGGCGGCTTCCGGGTCGAGCGTCTCGATATTGGCGGATGCGGCAATGAAGTTGTGCTGCATCATCAGCAGGCAGTAGATCGCCTCGTGCACACCGGTCGCGCCCAGCGAGTGGCCCGCCAGCGACTTGGTCGAGCTGATCGGGGGCACGGTCTTGCCGTCGAAGGTTTGCGCGATCGCTTTCAGCTCCTGCACATCGCCCGCCGGTGTCGAGGTGCCGTGGCTGTTGATGTAGTCGATAGCGCCATCGACGGTAGCCAGCGCCTGCTGCATGCAGCGCACAGCGCCTTCGCCGCTCGGCGCAACCATGTCGACACCGTCCGAAGTGGCGCCGTAGCCGACCACTTCGGCGTAGATCTTGGCGCCGCGAGCTTTGGCGTGTTCCAGCTCCTCCAATACCACCATGCCGCCACCGCCGGAAATTACGAAACCATCGCGGTTGGCATCGTAGGGGCGCGAAGCTGAGGTCGGGTTGTCGTTGTATTTTGACGACAGCGCGCCCATGGCGTCGAACAGGCAGCTCAGGGTCCAGTGTTCTTCTTCACCGCCGCCGGCGAAGACAATGTCCTGCTTGCCGCTCTGGATCAGCTCCATACCGTTGCCGATACAGTGAGCGCTGGTGGCGCAGGCGGACGAGATCGAATAGTTGACACCCTTGATATGAAACGGGGTCGCCAGGCACGCGGAGACCGTGCTGCCCATGGTCTGGGTGACGCGATATGGCCCGAGGCGTTTTATGCCTTTTGCGCGCAGGATGTCGGCGGCATCGACCAGGTTGGCCGAGGAGGCGCCGCCCGAGCCGGCAATGATGCCGGTGCGCACATTGGAGACGTCGCTTTCGGCCAGGCCCGAGTCGGCAATTGCTTCCTGCATGGCGAGGAACGCGTAAGCTGCCGCGTCACCCATAAAACGCAGCTGCTTACGGTCGATCAGCGCACTGAAGTCGATGTCGATGGTACCGGCGACATGGCTGCGGAAGCCGAGTTCCTTGTAGTCCTCGCGAAAGCGAATGCCGGAGCGGCCTTCGCGCAAGGATTCCAGAACGGCGGGGGTGTTGTTGCCCAGGCAGGAGACAATGCCCATGCCGGTAATGACGACGCGTCTCATGCGATCACCTCTTGCAGAAAATTCGTGAAGCGGACTTTCTTGGAACGGACTCAGGCCATGTCCTCGGCGCCGCGTTGGAAGAGACCGACACGCAGGTCCTTGGCTTCGTAAATAACCTTGCCGTCGACCGCAACCGTGCCATCGGCGATACCCATAACCAACCTGCGTTCGATCACACGTTTGAGATCGAGCTGATAGGTGACAAGTTTAGCGGACGGCAGTATCTGACCGGTAAATTTGATTTCACCCGAGCCCAGTGCGCGTCCGCGCCCCTGATTGCCTTTCCAGGCCAGAAAAAATCCGACCAGTTGCCACATCGCATCCAGCCCGAGACAGCCAGGCATCACCGGATCGCCGGGAAAGTGGCATTTAAAAAACCAGAGGTCGGGGTGAATGTCGAGCTCCGCGCGCAATTCGCCCTTGCCGAACAATCCGCCTTCGGCGCTGATATGCGTGATGCGATCCAGCATCAGCATGTTGTCGGTAGGCAGTTGGGCATTGCCGGCGCCGAACAGGCGGCCGTGGCCGCACTCGATCAGGGATTGTTTATCGAAACTGTGTTGTTCGAGCAGTGACATGGAAGTTCTCAGTGGCGACCTGGCGTCGAGCGCAGGGGGCGCGCGCAAAAAGGATGGCAATTGTAATGACTGGCGAAGGCTTGTCCAGCACGCTGCGCTGTCATGGTCCTTGGTCGCGTTGTCATGGTCGTCGATAGTCCCTTGGTTTAACATGCCGGCCCGTCGTCAGGGCTGCACTATACTCTGCGGCATTTAGCGCCTTTCCCGGCGATTAATGGACTGATATCAGGAGCTCAGGTGTGCATATAACGGTAATTGGAACGGGTTACGTCGGCCTGGTGACAGGCGCATGTTTTACCGAGATGGGCAACCATGTGGTCTGCGTGGATCTTGACGAGAGCAAGCTGGCCCGTTTGCGCCGGGGTGAAATTCCGATTTACGAGCCGGGCCTTGAGCCCATCGTCGAAAGTGCCGCTGCCAACGGGCTGTTGCGATTTACCAACGATATCGCCGAGGGTATCGCCAAGGCGGAGTACATCTTTATCGCTGTCGGCACGCCACCCGGTGAGGACGGTTCGGCCGATCTGCAATACGTGGTCGCCGCGGCGCGGTCGATCGGTCAGCATTTGCGCGATTACGCGGTGATCGTCGACAAGTCGACGGTACCGGTCGGCACCGCGGAAAAAGTTCGCGCTGCCATCCAGGAGGAATTGAACAAGCGCGGAGCCGCCATCGAGTTCGATGTGGTCAGCAACCCGGAGTTTTTGAAGGAAGGTGCCGCCGTTGAAGATTTCATGCGGCCCGACCGCATCATCATCGGCACCGACAGCGAACGCGCCAACGAAAAAATGGCGGAGCTGTATGCACCGTATTTGCGCGCGAGCGATCGTTTGATCAGCATGGGCATCCGCGACGCCGAGATGACCAAGTACGCCGCCAACGCCATGCTCGCAACGCGGATTTCATTCATGAATGAAATTGCCAATCTCTGCGAGCGGTTCGATGTCGACGTCGAGAATGTGCGCAAGGGTATCGGCTCCGATAAACGTATCGGCTATTCCTTTATCTATCCGGGCTGCGGTTATGGCGGTTCGTGTTTCCCCAAGGACGTCAAAGCGCTTGTACATATGAGTCTGGAGCAGAATTTCCAGCCGACTCTTTTGCAGGCGGTAGAAGCGCGCAATCACGCCCAGAAACATGTGCTCTTCGAAAAAATTCAGCGCCATTTCGACGGCGAGCTGCAGGGCCGACGGATCGGTCTGTGGGGCTTGTCGTTCAAGCCGGGCACCGACGATATGCGGGAGGCGCCAGCGCTGGTGCTGATCGACGCCCTGGTCAGGGCGGGAGCCACGGTCGCCGCTTATGATCCGGTCGCGCTGGAGTCGGCGGCACGGGAGTTGCCTGCGGAATGGTTGGCGGACGGTCGGGTTGCGCTGTTGCAGTATCAGTACGACGTGTTGCGCGAAGCCGATGCGCTGGTGCTGGTGACGGAGTGGAAGCGATTCCGGCAGCCCGACTTCGATGCCATGAAGGATTTGCTGCGCGAGCCGGTGATCTTCGACGGACGCAATCAATACGATCCGGCGATGCTGAAGGAGCATGGTTTTACTTATTTTGGTATCGGGCGCGGCCACGCCGTGATGATGGAAAAAGGAGTGTCGGAATGCTGATCCCAGTATTGTTGTCGGGTGGCGTGGGCAGCCGTTTGTGGCCGGTCTCGCGCGAGTCCTACCCGAAACAGTTTTTGCCGATGACCGGCGTGGATAGTCTGTTGGTGCAGACGCTGCGCCGCTCGGGCGATATCGTCGGCGTTGCCGATCCCATCCTCGTCTGCAATGAAGATCATCGGTTTATCGTCGCTGAGCAGTTGCGCGGTGCTGGCGTCAAGGCCAGTGCAATCCTGCTGGAGCCGGTGGGCCGCAATACCGCACCGGCGGTAGCCGCCGCCGCGTTGCAGGCGCTGACCATCGATCCCAAGGCGGTGTTGCTGGTGCTGCCCGCCGATCACGTGATTCAGCAGCCAGCAGCATTTGCGGATGCCGTTGTGCGTGGACTCCCGGCCGCAGAGGCTGGCGCGCTGGTCACCTTCGGTATCGTGCCGAATGCACCCGAGACCGGTTACGGCTACATTCGTTGCGGTGAAAAGCGCTGCGGCGAAAAGCAGGGCGACAACACGTTTGTGCTGCGTGAGTTCGTCGAAAAGCCCGACCTCGCCACCGCCCAGGGTTATCTCTCCAGCGGCGATTATTACTGGAACAGCGGCATGTTCCTGCTGCGTGCAGACATCTATCTTTCCGAACTCGAAAGCTTCGCACCGGCAATGCTGACAGCCGTGCGCGACGCCATCGGCAAGGCGCGCACGGATCTGGATTTCATTCGCCTCGATGCTGAGGCCTTCAAAACCTGCCCCAGCGACTCGATCGATTACGCGGTGATGGAACACACCACGCGCGGCGCTGTGGTGCCACTCGACTGCGGCTGGAGCGATGTCGGCTCGTGGTCGTCGCTGTGGGATGTCGAGACCAAGGACGAGCAGAGCAATGCCAGCAGCGGCGACGTGTTGCTGCACGACACCGACAACACCTACGTGCGCGCCGAATCGCGGCTGGTTGCTACGGTTGGCGTAACCAATTTGATTGTGGTCGAAACGTCGGATGCAGTGCTGGTTGCCGACAAGTCCCGCGTGCAGGACGTC
>JBEVMI010000354.1:0-4754 GCA_040508685.1 Spongiibacteraceae bacterium | reverse complement strand
CCTTGTCATCAGCCTGCAGCAATACCAGCGGTGCGCCGCTGACGACCCCCTTATGAATGATGGTGCTGTCAGGGTCCGCGGTCTCGCGCAGCGGAATCGTCATCCAGTCGCGCACGTAGCGAACTTTGTCTTTCGCGTTGACGTCCTGCGCATGGCTGCTGTTGCCGCCGAGCGTGGTGGCGCCCAGAAGAAGGCTGAAAATCAGAACCGAGAACCGCCGCATGGTGCTTAACCCCGCATTAAGAATGTTCTTTAAGCGCCTAAATTTAATGATGAAACTGCCGCTGTCAACCATGCGTTCGCGAGTTCGGGATCAGCGTGGCAGTTTTCTTTATAAAGAGCGCACTCAGGGCAGCACCTTCTTGAAGGGTTTGACGACCACTTCGGCGTAGACACCGGTGCTGACATAGGGGTCGGCGTCGGCCCACAGCTGGGCGTCGACCAGACTGTCGAATTCCGCCACGACCAGGCTGCCGGTAAAGCCGGCGCTACCGGGATCTTCGCTGTCGATGGCGGGATGGGGCCCGGCGATCAGCAGGCGTCCGGCCTGCTTGAGCGCTTCGAGCCGGGCGAGGTGATCAGGACGGGCCTGCTGGCGCCGCGGCAGGCTTCCGGGCACATCGCGGCTGATAATGGCGTACCACATAAAAGTTCCTTAAAAATCAATTGTGTTTGAAGATGTCTTCAAGTTGCAGGTGAGTGAGTTTCTGAATGCCGTTGAGCAGATAAAACAGCGCCAACATCAAGACCAGTGTCGACGGGAGGGCAATGACCGGAAAACTCAGTGCCGTCATCTTGCCCAGTTCTTCCGTATAGGCCGAGGTGCCTGGCGCGCTTACCAGAATGTATTTGGCCAACGCGTAATTGAGAAACGACGATAAAAAGAATGAGCTGGCGACCAGATAGGAGGCGATCTTCAAGCGTTTGTCGAATTGCGTGGTGGTGTTGTGTTGTTGGAGGGCAGCGGCGACCTTGTCGATCTGCATCACCTGTTCGTTGTAGAGGAAAACGCGCACCAGCGGATAACGCGTGTAGACGGAAATCAATGTCGCCAGTCCGATCAGACCGGGGATCGCCGCCTCTTTAATCGCGATGTACTGCGCGTCGAGTTTCAGCAGGCTCATGCTGCCGGTCAGCAGAATGCTGACCACACCGATCAGTGAAAACAGATTGGGTTTGTGTTTGCCACCGCGTTGCACCACGACGTAGTCGCGGATGCCGTAAATCACCGGGAAGGCCAGTGCCACCAGCAAGCCCCAGATCGGACCGAGATATTCTTCCTTGCTGAATTTGGTCAGGATCAGCGTTGGAATCGCAATGTTGAACAGCAGATTGACGATCGTGCTGGGCGCTTTTCTGGGGGTGGGTGCTGGATTGGCAATAGGGGGATTCATCGAGAAACTTCTGGCATCAGGGGGTTGACGAAATCTTGCGCAGTGGGCGCAAGGAGAGGTGGATGCTGCGGCAGGCAGGACTTTATCGCGGCCAGCTAATATACTGCGGCGGCCCCCGCGGCTCTAGCAGTCGGTGCAAAACAGCCGTATTTATACGGTGGCGTTGCCGCTGACGCAGGTCAATGACGATACACGTTGATGGCTTTAGTTAATGGAGCTGATGGCGGCGGCGAGGAATTTTTGTGAACTATCCAACCGCAGCGAGCCTTCTTGCCGACGTCGACAAGCGCTGCAAACGTGTCGATCTGCACTGCCATACCAATGCCTCCGACGGCAATCAGACCCCGGCGCAGCTGTGCCTGCGTGCGGTCGAGCTGGGCGTCGATGTGCTCGCCATCACCGACCACGACACCGCGGCGGGTTTTCGCGAGGCGCACGCCTTTCTCGACGCCAATCCGCAGCCGTTGCAGCTGATACCTGCGGCCGAGTTCTCGTGCGTGTGGCGCAATATCAGCGTTCATGTCGTCGGCCTGGGTATCGATATCGAACACCCGGCGGCGCTCGAAGCGTTCACGTATTTGCAGGCAGCGCGCGAACAGCGTGCGGTGATGATCGACGCCAAGCTGGCAAAATTGCGCATGCCCGGCACCTACGACGGCGCCAAGGCCCTGGCCGGCGCGGCGCAGGTTGGGCGCCCGCATTTTGCACGGTTCATGGTCGAGCGCGGTTATGTCAGCAGCGTCGACGCGGCGTTCAACCGTTATCTCGGTGCCGGCAAAATAGGCGATATCAAAGTGTTATGGCCGACGCTGGAGCAGGTGGTCGGCTGGATTAACGCCGCGGGTGGTGTCGCCGTGCTGGCACATCCGTTGAAATACCGGCTGACCGCGACGCGCCTGCGTCTGCTGGTCGCCGAATTCAAGGCCGCCGGCGGTATGTCGATGGAGGTGGTGACGGGGCGGCAACAGCAGGATTGGTCGTTCCTGGCCCAGCTCTGTCAGCAAAACGGTCTGGAGGCTTCACAGGGCAGCGATTTTCATGGCCCGGGCCTCAGCTGGGGCGACCTCGGCCAGATTGCACGAATGCCTGCGGGGTGCACGCCGGTGTGGCGGCGCTGGCTTGAGGGCGGCGATGTAAGTTGTGAAAATGCCGATGACGAAAGCCCGGAAGAAGCGGCGATTTAAAAAGATAGAGAGGAAATTTTGAGGCCATCGTGGAAGCCAGCATGAGTCAGTTTTTTCAGGTACACCCGGTCAACCCGCAGACCCGCCTGATCGATCAGGCGGTAGATATCGTGCGGCGGGGCGGGGTGATCGCCTATCCGACCGACTCCGCCTATGCGCTCGGCTGCAAGCTGGAAGACAAGGGCGCGCTGGAACGTATCCGCCGTATCCGCAAGCTCGACGACGACCACAATTTCACGTTGGTCTGCCGCGATCTGTCCGAGCTGGGCACCTATGCCCGTGTCGACAACCAGATGTATCGGCTGATCCGCAACCATACGCCCGGTCCCTACACCTTTATTCTCAAGGCCACCGGCGAAGTGCCGCGCCGGCTGCTGCATCCGAAACGTAAAACCATCGGCCTGCGCGTGCCGGATAACCGTATCGCACTGGCATTGCTGGAGAAACTCGGCGAGCCGATGATGAGTGTGTCGCTGATCCTGCCGGGCGAAAAACTGCCGCTGACCGATCCCTACGATGTGCGCGAGACGCTCCAGCACGATCTGGACCTGGTCATCGACGGTGGTTACTGCGGCATGGAGCCGACCAGCGTCATCGACCTGTCCGAGGACACACCGGTTATCGTGCGCCGGGGGTTAGGCGATGTGAGCGCGTTCGAACAATAAAGCAGCATCCTTGTAAAACCCGTCCCGCCCCCGGTCGACGCCGGTATAATGCCCGCCTTCTGCGCCAGCCCACCCTCGCGGCTGGCGTGTAACTGCCGTATGCAAACCGTCTATAAAGAGAGCCTTTCCACAGCGTGAATACCGATCAGGACACTGACTTGGCTGAAATGGCCGGCGCCGACTTGGGTGCTGACGCCAGCGTCGCTGCCAGCGCTGCCGATGCGGTTGCGGCCATTGAGGCGCGCCAAGAGGAGGGCGCTGCAGAGGCTGACGCGAGTGAGAGTGATCCCGTAGTGGCCCTTGCTGTTGTTGAGGACGCCGCCGAGGATTTCGGCGAGGCGGCCGGCACCGGCAGTCATCTCAACGAATTGCGCCGCCTGGGCTCGCGTATTGGTTCACAGCAGAGCGAAATGCCGTTTGCGATCATCGCCGGCAAACCGCTGACCGAGTTGCCCAAGGATCTTTACATTCCGCCGGAAGCACTCGAAGTTTTTCTCGAAGCGTTTGAAGGCCCGCTCGACTTACTGCTGTATCTGATCCGCCGTCAGAACATCGACATCCTTGAAATCAACGTCGCCGCGATCACCGAACAGTACATGCGTTACGTCAACATGATGAGCGCGATGCAGTTCGAGCTCGCCGCCGAATATCTGCTGATGGCGGCGATGCTGGCGGAAATCAAATCGCGCATGTTGCTGCCCCGCTCATCGGAAGCGGAGGAAGAGGAAGAGGATCCGCGCGCGCAGTTGATCCGTCGTTTGCAGGAATACGAACGTTTCAAAAAAGCCGCAGAAGATATCGAAGATCTGCCGCGTGTCGGTCGTGAAATTCATATCGCATCGGCGGCACTGCCGGATCTGGACAAAACGCGGCCCGAGCCGTATGTCGATCTCAAAGAGTTGATGGTCGCTCTCGCCGATGTTTTGCGGCGTGCCGATCTGTTTGAAAGTCATCACGTGCAACGCGAAAAACTGTCGACGCGCGAGCGCATGTCGTCGGTACTCGCGCGGCTGTCGCCCAACCGGTTTACGCCCTTTGTTTCGCTGTTTACGGCGGAAGAGGGACGGCTCGGGGTGGTAGTGACATTTCTCGCGGTGATGGAATTGATTAAAGAATCCCTGATTGAAATCGTGCAGACCGAATCTTTCGGACCGATTCACGTGAAATCCCGTGCGGTTGAGCCAACTCATGAGTGAGATTGATGTAATTGCAACCGAGGTTGCCGACATCGATTCCTATGTCGAATCGATGGATGACGCCGTATCCAATACCGACATCGAAAACGATTCGCCGAAACGCAAAGCGGCTGATCTGATCGCCGGCGAAAATGCGATCGGCGGCGAATTGCTGGAACAGATTGTCGAAGGCGCACTGCTCGCCGCCGGCAAACCGCTGATGCTGGTTGATATTGGCGCGTTGTTCGAGGATCAGGAACGCCCCTCGTCCGACGCCTTGCGCGCGGCGCTGGCGGCTATCGGCGAACGTTGTGCCGGTCGCGGTTTTGAATTGCG
>JBEVMI010000352.1:0-8527 GCA_040508685.1 Spongiibacteraceae bacterium | reverse complement strand
TGGTCGTCACCGCGCACCATACCGAGCGTTGCCTCCTCGTATACCCCGAACCGCTTTGGAAGGATGTGTCCGAGCACATCAACAAAATTTCAAACATCAAGAGTGTCACTGCGCGCCGTCTGCAGCGTCTGTTGCTGGGTTATGCGACGCAGGTGGAGATGGATGCCAACGGACGCATTCTGTTGTCGCCAACCCTGCGCGATTACGCCGGGCTGGACAAGGGCCTGATGATTACCGGCGTCGGCGACAAGCTGGAAATATGGAACGAGAAAAGCTGGTCGTTGTGGCTGGATGAGTCCGCGAATGCTGACGATCTGCCCGATGAGCTGCCCTTCAACCTTTAACGCGATACACAGGCAGGCGGTCCGGCTGTGACAACTGAACACCAGACCGTGCTGCTTCACGAAGCGGTGGCAGCGCTGATCAATGCGGCGGACGGTGTCTATGTCGACGGTACGTTCGGACGCGGCGGGCACACCAGGCTGTTATTGCAGCAGCTGGGTCCCGATGCGCTGGTTGTCGGTATCGACAAGGACCCGCAGGCGGTGGCAGCCGGCAAACAGCTGGCGGCAGTGGATTCGCGCTTCGTGATGGCGCAGGGCTCATTTGCCGATTTGCCGGAACTGCTGCGCCAATATGGTGTAACGCGGCCGCTCAATGGCGTGCTGCTGGATCTCGGCGTGTCGTCGCCGCAGCTGGACCAGGCCGAGCGCGGGTTCAGTTTCGCCAAGGATGGACCGCTCGATATGCGCATGAATCCGGATGCCGGATTATCCGCGGCCCAGTGGCTGGCGCAGGCCGGGGAGGGCGAGATCGCCCGTGTACTGAAAGAGTTTGGCGAGGAGCGGTTTGCCCGGCGCATCGCGCGGGCCATCGTTGCCGCCGAGGCGGTGGCGCCGATTGCGACCACGGCCCGCCTTGCAAAAATTGTCGCCGAAGCCAATCCCGCCTGGGAAAAAGGCAAAAATCCGGCGACACGCGCATTTCAGGCCATACGCATTTACATCAATAACGAGCTGGAAGATCTGGTGCGCACGCTCGAACTCATTCCGGATCAACTCGCTATCGGCGGCAGGCTGGTGGTGATCAGTTTCCATTCGCTTGAGGATCGGCTGGTGAAGCGGTTTATCCGCCAGCAGGCGCGCGGCAGTGCCGAAGAGTTGCCGTCTTATATCCCGGTGCGGGCCAGTGACCATCAGCCGCGCCTGAAGGGAATCGGCAAGGCCATGGCTGCCGGTGACGCTGAGGTTGCCGGCAACCCGCGCGCCCGCAGTGCGGTGATGCGTGTCGCGGAGAAGCTGGTATGACGGCGGCGCGCGGTGCGGGGCGCGAATTGCGTCCGGGGCAGTTGGCGATGTCGGCGGCGCTGCTGGCGTTGGTGGTGCTGTCGGCCTTGGCGGTAGTCGACAGCACCCATCGCAGCCGCGAACATTTTAATGATTTGCAAGGCCTGCAGCGGCAGGAGTGGGCGCTCGACGAAGAGTGGGAGCGGCTGCTGCTTGAGCAGAGTACATGGGCTGCGCACGAGCGCGTCAATCAGATCGCGGAGACCAAACTCGACATGGTGATGCCCGATCCCGCGGCGATCAAAGTGCTGCCTTCCACGTGGACCAGTCCGTGAGCAAAACGGCAGCAAAGGCTGTGGCGTTGCCGCGCTGGCGTCTGCGCGCGGTGGTGTTGCTGCTCGCCGCGCTGTTGCTGATGCTGATATGGCGCCTGCTGGAATTACAGGTGCTCGACCGCGAGCGCGGTTATGAGTTTTTGCAGGACCGCGCCGACATGCAGTCGGTGAGGATTGAAGAAATCCCCGCTCACCGCGGCCAGATTCTCGATCGCAATGGGCAGCCGCTGGCAGTTAGTACGCCGCTGGTGTCGATCTGGGCCAACCCCAGCGAAGTCACGCCGAAAGATGCCGACAGCAAGCAGGCGAAGAAAGCACTGGCGGCGCGCGCGCAATGGAGTGAGCTGGCGCGTCTGCTGGGTACACGCCAAAGCGAGCTGGAAAAACGCCTGATGATGCGCGGCAAGAAATTTCTCTATCTGCGGCGCCATATGCCGCCGAGTGAAGCCGAAGCCGTACTCGCTCTGAAAATTCCGGGTGTCTATGGCAAACGCGAATTTCGTCGTTTCTATCCGGCCGGCGAGGTGACCGCTCATTTACTCGGTTTCACCGATGTCGACGACCATGGTCAGGAAGGGCTGGAGCTGGCCTACGACCAGTGGATGAGTGGTACGCCCGGCAGCAAAAAAGTATTGAAAGGTCTCAACGGCAAAACCATTCGCGAAATCGATGCCGGCAAAGCGGCGCAGCCCGGTCGCGATCTCGTGCTCAGTATCGATCTGCGCCTGCAGTACCTCGCCCATCGCGAACTGCGCGCGCAATTGCAGGCATCGGGTGCCGAGGCCGGCTCGGTCGTGCTGCTCGACACCCAGACCGGCGAAGTGCTGGCGATGGCGAATCAACCCTCCTTTAATCCCAACAACCGCCAGCTGAAGCCGCGCGATATCCGCAACCGCGCCATGACCGATTTGATCGAGCCGGGTTCGACGATGAAGGCGCTGAGCCTGGTGGCGGCGCTGGAGAGTGGCAAATACACGCCGCACACCCCGGTCGACGCCAGCCCCGGCTGGCTCCGCGTCGACGGTAAGACGTTGAAAGACCCCGTCAACTTCGGCGCGCTCGATGTTACCCGCGTGCTAACCAAATCCAGCCAGATCGGGATGACACGAATCGCGCTGTCGCTGAGCGAAAAGAATCTGGTCGATGTGGCCAGTCGTTTCGGCATGGGCGCCGGCACTGAAACCGGTTTCCCGGGCGAGGTGCATGGCCTGCTGCCGGTGCGCAATCGCTGGTCGGATATCGAGCGCGCCAACTTCGCCTTCGGCTACGGTCTGCAGGTAACGCCGTTGCAGCTCGCGCGCGCCTATTCGGTATTTGCTGCGGATGGTTGCCGGCGTGCGGTGTCGCTGCTGCGTCGTGACGAACCGGGCAAATGCGAACAGGTGATTTCGCCGCTGATTGCGGGCGAGCTGACCGACATGCTCAAAACCGTGATCGGCCCGGAAGGCACCGGCAAGCGCGCGGGTATCCCGGCCTATAGCGTCGCCGGCAAAACTGGCACCGCGCACAAAGTGGGCGCACAGGGTTATGAGGATCGCTACCGCGCGATTTTTGCCGGTTTTGCGCCGGCAGATAATCCGCGGGTAGCCGCCGTCATCGTGATCGATGATCCGCTGGATGGCCGGTATCACGGGGGTGAAGCCGCGGCGCCGGTATTTGGCAAAGTGGTCGGCGGCGCGATGAGGGTGCTGAACATTGCGCCCGATCAGCAATTGCCCGCTGTCCTGCCACCGCCGGTGGCGAAAACGGCGGTTACTGCAGAGGCCGCACCGGCAGCGAAAAAAACAATCCTGCGCAACGACGGCAGGGGGCCGGTGTGATGATGGCCGCGACCCAGTTGATTGGAAAGAATCTCGGCGATCTGTTTGATGGCATGCAGGTCGATATGACCGCTGCCGATGCCGCGCAAATGGTAACCGGGCTGGCGCTCGACAGCCGCTGGGTGCGCGCGGGTGATTTGTTTTTTGCGTATCCGGGTGCACACAGCGATGGTCGCCAGTTCATTGCACAAGCCATCGCCGCCGGTGCCGCCGCGATTGTCGCCGAACCCGGTTTTGACTTTTCTTCTTTATCAACAGGTGCGGTGTCGGTGCCGCTGTTGTTGGTAGCGAATTTGCGCGCGCAGGTCAGTACCATCGCCGATCGTTATTTCGATGCGCCGAGCGCGACGATCGCGGTAGTTGGTGTCACCGGTACCAACGGCAAAACCAGTGTGTCGCAATTGCTGGGGCAGGCGCTGCGTCTGCTCGGTCGCCGCTGCGGTGTGATCGGCACATTGGGCAACAGCCTCGATGGTCGTGTCAGCGGCGGTGGCCTGACCACACCCGATCCGATTGCGCTGCAACAGCAGCTCGCCGACTGGCGCGATCAAAATGTGCGTTACACCGCGATGGAAGTGTCTTCGCATGGTCTTGCGCAAAGCCGCGTCGACGGCGTGTTATTTCGCGGCGCGGTGTTTACCAACCTGACGCGCGACCATCTCGATTTCCACGGCACGATGGACCATTACGGTGCCGCCAAAGCGGCGTTGTTTGCGCGCCCCGGACTGCGTTTCGCGGTAATCAATGCCGACGATGATTTTGGTCTCGAGCTCGCCAATCAGCTGCATGGCCGTATTGAAATCTTCGAATACAGTCTCGCGGAGCCGGCGTCGATCAGTGCACGCGATGTGCGTTTCAGTCTGAGCGGCGTGCAGGCGCAGGTGATCACGCCGTGGGGCCGCATCGCGCTGCGGGCATCGCTGCTCGGCGATTTTAATCTCGCCAATTTGCTCGCCGTAATCGGCACACTCGGCGCTCTCGGTTTTAGCGCAGGCGAAATCGAAAGCGTGCTGCCGCAATTGCGGCCGATCGCCGGACGCATGGATTGTGTTGTCGGCGGCGGCCATTTACAGGATATAGAAGTCGTCGTCGATTACGCACACACGCCGGACGCGCTTGAACAGGCGCTGCGGGCATTGCGTCGTCATTGCAGCGGCCAGCTCTGGTGTGTATTCGGCTGCGGCGGCGATCGCGATGCCGGTAAACGGCCGCTGATGGGCGCAATCGCGGCGCAGTATGCGGATCGTGTTGTCGTCACCAGCGACAATCCGCGCAGCGAAAATCCCGACGCCATTATCGCCGCGATTGTCGCCGGTATTCCCGCTAGTAGCCCCACGGATAGCCCGATTAATTGTCCCGCCGACAGTGCGAATAAACCTGCAGTACACATTGAGCCCGATCGCGCCGCAGCGATAACGTTAGCCGTGCGCGCTGCCGCGGCGGGCGATCTGGTGTTGATCGCCGGCAAAGGTCACGAGGATTACCAGGTGGTCGGTGCGACCCGGTTGCCATTCAGCGACAGCGCGGTCGCGCGCACCGCGTTGCAGGCGAGGGCATCGTCTTGATGAATCCGCTCGATCTGCGCGAAATCGCCCGCGAGTTGCACGCCGAATATCACGGCGTCGCGCTGCCGATCGCCGCTGTCGTTACTGATACACGCGGCACCGATACCCGCAGCATCGGAGTCGGTAATTTATATGTCGCATTGCGCGGCGAGAAATTCGACGGCCACGACTTTATCGACGCGGCGGTTGCGAGCGGTGCTGTCGCTGCGGTGGTCGATCACGCCGTTAAAACCTCGATTCAACAACTCGTTGTCGATGATACGCGATTAGCTTTAGGCGAAATCGCGCGCTGTAATCGCCGTCGATTCAAGGGGCCGGTTATCGGCATTACCGGCAGTGCCGGCAAAACCACCTGCAAGGAAATGGTTGCTGCGATTCTGACCCGCTGCGGATCGACGCTGGCGACACGCGGCAATCTCAATAATGAAATCGGGGTGCCGCTGACGCTGCTGCAAATCGATGCCGGGCATCATTACGCGGTGATCGAAATGGGCGCCGCGCGCGCCGGCGATATCGCCTATCTATGCCGTTTCGCCGAACCCACCGTCGGCATTGTCACCGCGGTGATGCCGGCGCACCTGGAAGGTTTCGGCAGCATCGATACGATCGCACGCACGAAAGGCGAAATTTTCGCCGGTCTCGCTGCCGACGGGCTCGCCGTGATTAACGCCGACGAGCCGTACCTGCCGCTGTGGCGGCAATTGGCGGGCACACGTCGCGTTGTCACTTTTGGTTTCGATGGCACGGATTCGGATAAACCGGACGTCACCGCTCGCGCCATCGTGTATGCGTTAGAAGGCACACGTTTCGAGCTGGTCGCACCGCAGGGCCGTATCGAAATCAATCTCGCGTTATTGGGTCGCCACAATTTGCGCAACGCGTTGGCCGCCGCCGCCGCGACCTTGAGTGTCGGTGCATCGTTGGGTGCCGTGCGCGATGGTCTCGCGTCATTGCGCGCGGTGCCGGGCCGCTTGCAACCGCGCCGCGGTCTCACCGGCAACACCGTTATCGACGACAGCTACAACGCCAACCCGGGCGCAGTAAAAGCGGCGATCGATGTGCTCGCCGGCTACACCGGCCGGCGCCTGCTGATTCTCGGCAACATGGCCGAGCTCGGCCCCGACAGCGAAATGTTGCATCGCGAAGTGGCAACACACGCGAAATTGCGCGGCATCGAAGCGCTGTGGCTGGTCGGTCCGCACGCGGCGGCGATGGCGGCAGAATTTGGCGCGCACTCGGTTGAAAATGACGTGCGCGTGTTTGAAAACAACGAAGCCCTGATTGCACAGATTCGCCACACCGATACGGCGGATGCGATTTTGGTCAAAGGTTCGCGCAGTGCCCGCATGGAAACCGTGGTCATGGCGCTTTGTGGCGGTATCACGGGTATCGCAGCGGGGGATCACTGAATGTTGTTGTGGCTCGCCACTTATTTAGAGGAGTACCTGCGCGCATTCAGTGTCGTGCAGTACCTCTCCTTCCGCGGCATTTTGAGCGTGCTGACGTCGCTGGCGATTTCGCTGTGGCTCGGTCCTTGGCTGATCGAGCGGCTGAATTTTTACCAGATCGGCCAGTCGGTGCGCACCGATGGGCCGCAATCGCATCTGAGCAAATCCGGTACCCCGACCATGGGGGGGGCGTTGATCCTGCTCGCGATCGGTATTGCGACGCTGTTGTGGTCGGATCTGCGCAATCCCTATGTGTGGGTAGTGCTCGCAGTTACCGCGGTGTTTGGCGCAGTCGGGTGGGTCGACGACTACCGCAAGGTCATCGAAAAAAATTCGCGTGGTCTGCCGGCGCGCTGGAAATATCTATGGCAGTCGATCGCCGGTATCGGCGCCGCCGTTTTTTTGTTCTGGTATGCGAAAACGCCGAGCGAAACCAGCCTCTACATTCCGTTTTTCAAAAATGCGGTGCTGCCGCTCGGCCTTTTATTTATTCCGTTCACCTACTTCGTCATCGTCGGCGCCAGCAATGCGGTGAATCTGACCGATGGTCTCGACGGTCTCGCGATCATGCCGACGGTTCTGGTCGCGGGCGCGTTGGCGATTTTTGCGTACCTGGTGGGCAACGCCAAATTCGCGCATTACCTGTTGATTCCCTACGTACCGGGTGCGGGCGAACTGATCGTGGTGTGCGGCGCGATTGTCGGCGCGGGTCTGGGGTTTCTGTGGTTCAACACCTATCCGGCGATGGTGTTCATGGGCGACGTCGGTGCGCTTGCGCTCGGTGCTGCGCTCGGTACGGTCGCCGTGATCTGTCGCCACGAAATTGTATTTTTCATCATGGGCGGCGTGTTCGTGATGGAAACGGTATCGGTCATCTTGCAGGTCGGCTCCTTCAAATTGCGCGGCAAGCGCATTTTCAAAATGGCGCCGATCCATCACCACTTTGAATTGAAAGGCTGGCCCGAACCGCGCGTGATCGTGCGCTTCTGGATCATCACGGTAATGCTGGTATTGATTGGTTTGGCGACGCTGAAGTTGCGTTAAGAAAGTTGCACTAAAAAAGCTGCGTTAAAAGGCAGCGTTGAAAATTATTGCGCTCTCGCTGCGAGAGCTGACATGGAAAAGGCATGGCACTGATTGCGACAGACAAACCGCGTGTAATCGTCGGCCTCGGCGCGACCGGTCTGTCGTGCGCGCGGTATTTGCGTAAACAAGGTCTGCCTTTTGTGATCGCGGACAGCCGCGACAATCCGCCCAATCTCGAGGCAATGCGCCGTGAAATGCCGGAGGTGGAGGTGTTGCTGGGTGCGTTTGATACCGCCTTGTTTGCGCGCGCCGGCGAGTTGATTGTCAGCCCCGGTGTCGCATTGGAGGAGCCGGCAATCGCCGCCGCTAAAAACAGCGGCGTCGCCATTTGCGGCGATATCGATTTATTCGTACGCGCCAATGCACAAAGCAAAAATCCGGCACCGATCGTCGCGATCACCGGCTCGAATGGCAAAAGCACGGTGACGACGCTGGTCGGTGAGATGGCATTGGCCGCTGGAAAAAAAGTGGGTGTTGGCGGCAATCTCGGCACACCGGCACTGGATCTGCTGTTCGATGAGGTCGAACTTTACGTGCTCGAGTTGTCGAGCTTCCAGCTGGAGCGTGCGCAACCGTTAAAACCGTTGGTTGCGACGGTGCTGAATGTCAGCCCCGATCATCAGGATCGCCACCCGACGCTGGTTTCGTATCACGCCGCCAAACACCGTATTTTCCGCGGCGCACAGCAGGCGGTGGTCAATCGCGCCGATCCGTTGAGTCGACCGCTGGTTGCCGACGCTGTCACCCAGTGGAGTTTTGGTCTCGACGCGCCGGACTTCAAAGGTTTCGGCGTGCGCATAACGGATGATGAAAGATATCTGGCGTTCGAGCGTGAATTGCTGATGCCGGTGCGCGAATTGAAAATCGCCGGCAACCACAATATCGGCAACGCACTCGCGGCGCTCGCGCTCGGTAATGCGGCAGGTTTGTCGATGTCCGCGATGTTGCAAACGCTGCGCGAGTTTACCGGGTTGCCACATCGCTGCC
>JBEVMI010000136.1:0-4725 GCA_040508685.1 Spongiibacteraceae bacterium | reverse complement strand
GACTCGAATTTCGTAACCTTTGATGTCGAGCTCTGCATTCATCGGCGCCACACCCTCCGGCCCGGGCCAGGTGCGCAAGGGCACTGCGGGACTCTCGGCGAACCGCGCGCGCAACGCCGTCAGGCTAGCGTATTCGATGTCGCCGTCGTAGAGCGAAGCGCGGACCACCTGCAACTTTTTGCCTTCGCGCACGATCTCGCGACGCCAGCGCAACGGCTTCATCGGCACGGCGCGGGTCAGGTCAACGATACAGCGCGTGGTCAACATTGGCGTCAAGGTCGGCACGGTTTCGACCAGATGCGCGAGCAAGGGCGACAGCACGTGGCCACTCTGCAAACGCGTATCCCAGCCGCCCGCGGCGTTCACGCCGGGCACGACGAAATCGCCATCGATCACATACGGCGCCGCCCCATCATCGGCGTCTGCATGGGTGGGCAGGGCACTCGACGCGGTATTGCTCGGGGTGGAATCCGTGGACAACGAGGTTCTCCAACACAATTAAAAAGATCGCCCTGCTGAATGAGCCGGGCGAGACAGACTGCAAAACCCTAATTTACTGGCGTTGACTAACCCGCTGCGGCTGGTCGTGTTCGTCCGCGGCGCGCGCCACGATATCGACCGGCACCGCCGAATACCACGGCATCGCATTGATCGGCTCGACGTACTCACCGGTCGGCACCATGTCGTTGATATTGACGCCGCCGTCTTCGTAGTCGGTATGTTGATTGGGCATTTTGCCGAAACCGTGAAACATCGAAATCACGCCTTGGCGCATGGTCGCGTCGGCTTCTGCAATCGCCTCGATGCGACCGTGCGCGGATTCGATGAATACCGGCGCGCCATCGACCAGGCCGAGCGTTTGCAAATCCTGCGGATTCAGGAAGACCGGGTTGTACGGCACGCGTTTGCGGATCGCCGGCACGTCGCGGAATGTCGTGTTCATGACATCGCGCGAACGCCGCACACTGAGACGAAATCCAAACTGGCGACCACCGCGCTGCAATGCCTGCGCCGCATCTTCCGCCGCGACCTCGGCAAGCTCCTCGAATACATCGGCGGGCATCACCTCGAAACGATTGGCCGCGCGTTCGGGTTTCGCCGCGGCGACGGTTTGCGGCGGCAGTTCGAACACTTTGCCGCCGGGATGTTTTTTGATTTCATCGAACGGCACTTCGGAGTCGCGCAGCAGCAAGGCCAGCAGATCGTCATTGCTCGGCGCGTTCTGCATGTCGAGCGGTGTGCCTTCGAACTGCATGTCCAGGCCGAGGCGCTGCGCCAGCGCATAAAACACATACCAGTCTTCGACCACTTCCGACCCCGCCGGCGGCGGCAGCACCGCGGGAGTGTACTGCGCGAACGGCTCCGGAAAACCACTGCGCTCGAACAGCAGCGGCAGATCGGCGCGTTCGAACATCAGCGTCGGCGGCAGGATGTAATGCGCGAGCTGCGCGGTTTCGGACATATAGGGATCGATCGTGACCAGCAGGTCGAGTGCCTGCATCGCCTCGATGGCGCGACCGCGTTCGGGCAGCGCGTTGACCGGATTGCCGCCGTCGACGATCAGCGCGCGAATCTGGCCGTCGCCGGGGGTGAGGATTTCATCGGCGAGCGCGCCCGCCATTTTCTCGCCGTACAAGGTGCCGAGATTGCGCACGCGGCTTTTGTAACCGGTTTCCCACGAGCGTCCCGGCGCAATGACTTCGGCGCGGATCGGCCGGCGCGGGCTCATGGCACCCGGGTTCTGCACCGTGTCGCCCTCGCGCAAAAACCGGCCGCAGACCACGTTCAAGACTTCGATCAGATGTTCGGCG
This sequence comes from Spongiibacteraceae bacterium, assembly GCA_040508685.1. GTDB lineage: Bacteria > Pseudomonadota > Gammaproteobacteria > Pseudomonadales > CAMLJR01 > CAMLJR01. The sequence continues at coordinate 2,914 of JBEVMI010000136.1, read as the reverse complement.
AGGTTGGAGCGCGGCGCCATATCCGGCCCGGTGGCGCTGACGGCGATACCGCGCTGGCTCGTCGATGCAAATAACTCCGCAGCGGCGATCAGCTTCCCGGCCGGCACGCCGGCGCGGCGTTCGACATATTCCGGCGTAAACGGATCGACCGCGCGGCGCAGGGCATCGAGGCCGTTGACGTGGCGCGCGCAGAACTCGCGATCCTCCCAGCCGTTGGCGAGAATGCAGCGCAGCAGGCCGGCAAACAGCGTCGGGTCTTCGCCGGGAAACAACTGCAGATGGATATCGGCGTAGTGCGCGGTCTCGGTCCGACGCGGGTCGACGACGATAAATTTCATGCCGCGCACGCGCGCTTCTTTCATGCGTTTGGTCGGGTTCAACACCGGCGTGCCGTTGTTGCCGAGCAGCGACACCAGCGGGTTGTAGCCGACGAACATCCACACATCGGAGTCGTTGAAACGGTTGCGGCCGGCGCCCCAGTTGCCGAGACGTTGTTCCGCGACCCACTTGGCGGACTGGTCGATCGTCATCGTCGAAAACCGCGAGCGCGTGCGCGTGGCGCGGATGAACGACGACATCATCGCGAATGCTGTCGAATTCGAATAATGCGCGGTGCCGCGGAACAGGCCGAGCGTATCGGCGCCGGATTCGGCAGTCAGCGTGCGGATTCTGGCGGCGATTTCGTCGAGCGCCTGCGCCAGCGGAATTTCCGCGAAGCTGCCGTCGGGCTGTTTTTTGAGGGGTTTGAGCAGACGTTGCGGGCCGTGGTGAATCGCGGCGGATTGCAGGCCCTTGATGCAGGCGTAACCGGAGGTCATCGCGTGCTGGTGATCGCCGCGCACGTCGACCATGCGGTTGGTGCTGTCGTCGACCGTGATTTTCATGCCGCATTTGCCGGCGCAGATGCGGCAGAACGTCAGCACTTCTCGCGTGCCTGGCGGCGTCTGTATGTCTTCGCGCTCGCTCATTGCGCCCTCTCGTCGTCTAATTAGTTAGACAATTTTACGGGGTAACAGGGGCGCGCTGGCAAGCTTTATAAAAATGCGACAACCGGGGTTTCAGGGTTCACGGGGCGCGTCGGCAGCAGACGAGTCGGCAGCATCGGGCTGATGCAGCCGCGCCATCACGGCGTCGACCTGCGCCTCGGTGGCACGCGGACGCAGATGCGGCAGTGCCGCCAACAGCACACGCAACTGACGCAGATAACGGCGGCAGTGCACGCAGATCACCAGATGGAAAAATACACCCGCGCGTTGCCGCCACGGCATCTCGCCGGCCAGCAGATGATCGGCGCGATCGACAACCTGTTTGCAACTCAGCACTCGCCGGTCTCCTGATAATGGTCGACGACACTGAATAACTGTGTGCGCGCCCGGTGTAACAACACCCGCACATTCGATGCGCTGATTTCGAGCATGTTACAGATCGCGTCCAGCTCCTCGCCCTGGAAATCCCTCAACTCCAACACCGCACGCTGGTTGGTCGGCAGTTTGGCGAGCGTGCGGCGCAGGCAGTCGAGCAGGTCGCGCTCTTCCAACAATGCTTCCGGCGATTGCGAATCCCACTGCTGCGGCCCCTGCGCCCAGTGACCGCCTGCATCGAACCGATCGGCCAGCGGCTCGGTCTCGACCGTCGCCACGTTCAACAGGATTTCGCGGCCGTTGCGGCGCAGGCGCATCTTGGCTTCGTTGATGACGATGCGGGTGAGCCAGGTGCGCAGCGAACTGCGGCCCTCGAAGCGGGCGATATGCCGATAGGCGGAAACCCACGCCTCCTGCACCGCCTCTTCGGCTTCGCCATCGCGCAAGAATGTGCGCGCGACGCCGACCAGTGCGCCGTGATAACGCGCCACCAACTGCCGAAAACTGTCGGCGTCGCCGCTGCGTAATTGCGGCAACAGGGCATCCATGTCGTCCAGGCTTAACTCCACTGGGTCAGCTCCACCGCGACGGCTCCGTGCATAGGCAAAACGGGTTTGAAAAAAACCGGGCGATTGTGTTGGCGCATCGCGATTTGCGCAAGCGCAGCGGCGGCTTGACCCTCACCCCCAAATGGTCGAGATTGCCGGCCTCCATCTGTATTCACCCCTTGCGAAGTTACCTGCGAAACGTTTATGGAACTGGTTTCCTTCGACGCCCTGCGCACACTGCATCTGCCCGGCGTCACCTACATCAAACCCGAACACTATCTGCGCCATCGCGAGTTGCTGGCGCGCGCGGACTGGCTGCTGTTCCCGGCGTACTGGCAGGTCGATCCGCTGGTGTACGGCCTGCACGCGCGGATTTTTCCGAGTGTCGCGAGTTATCACCTCGGTCACGACAAAATTGCGATGACGCGTGCGTTCGAGCTGGTGTGTCCAGCCCATATCCCGCTGACCCTGATCGAAGCCAACAGCGACGACGGCCGCGAACGCATCCTCGATACGCTGTCATTTCCGTTCGTCGCCAAAACCGCACGCAGTTCCCAGGGGCACGGCGTATTCCTGATCGAGACTGCGGCCGACTGGCGCGCGTACTGTGCGACGCACGAGGTGTTGTATGCACAGGAATTACTGCCGGCGCGGCGCGATCTGCGACTCGCCGTGATCGGCGACGAAGTGATCGGCGGCTACTGGCGCGAACACCGCGAGGGCGGCTTTCACAACAACGTCGCGCAGGGCGGGCAGATCGTGCATGGCGATTTGCCGGCAGCGGCGATCGAGCTGGTGTTAACCGTAGCGCGCACGCTCGGCATCGATCACGCCGGTTTCGATCTGATGGAAAACGACGGGCATTTTTATTTTCTGGAATTCAACCGCCTGTTCGGCAATCAGGGTTTGACCGAACAGGCGCTGGAGCCGAGTGCGTTTATTTATCGGTATTTGCAGCGGGATCGCGCAGGGCAATGAGTGCGCTCATTAAAACCTGACCCTTCC
>JBEVMI010000119.1:0-3295 GCA_040508685.1 Spongiibacteraceae bacterium | reverse complement strand
CGGCAGTAATGCGGCAGCGATTAACCACTGCGATTTCTTTTGCATGATTTGCATGATGCGGTCCCATCCCATCTTTAGCGGCGCGCCGATTGACCGATAACGCCAGCCATTGAATCGGTTTTGCTGCCTGCGCCGATGATCAACATTAACGACCGTGAACACTGAAAACTATTGGACCTTAGGCCAACTCCCTGCCTTTTTCAGAGAGGAGGTGTCGGTTCGACCGGCTGCGCGTTGTGCCGCGAATACTGGACCAAAGCCCAATAGGCGAGCGGCGAATGCGAACGTAGGATCACGTCGTACTGCTCACCAAATTCCGGAGTCACATCATGATTCGCACTCGCTCGCTCACCACTGCGCTGTTGCTGGGTAGCGCACTCATCATCGGCTGCACCTCGCATACCACCAAGCCCGAACAATATTCCGGGTTTCTGAAAGATTATTCAGGCCTGGAGCAAACCCAATCCGCGTCCGGCAAGGAGGTCATGCGCTGGCGCAAAGCCAACTTCAAAATGACTGACTACGGCGATCTCGTATTCCAGCCCGCAGCGTTTTATCCGGCACCGCAGCCCAACGATCGCGTCAGCAGGGAAACCCTGCAACAGATACTCGACTACGCCAACAAAACCATCGGACCGGCCCTGCAATACCGCGTGAAGGAAGCGCAGACACCCGGCCCCCGCACATTGCGTTTCAACGGGGCGATCACCGGCGTCGGCGCTGCCGACCAGGGGCTAAAACCTTATGAAGTAATCCCGATAGCATTGGTCGTTGCCAGTGCCCAGACCGCCAGCGGGCATCGCACGCAAAACACGGAAATGTTTCTGGAGTCCGAATTCACCGATGTCGAGTCGGGGGAAGTGCTGATGAAAGTCGTGCGCAAGGTTATGGGCAAGACCGTCAATAACGAACAACAACCCGTTGTGTTCGATGACCTCAAAGAAGCCATCGACGATCTCGCGAAGGATATCCGCACGTTCAAGTGACCCGTTTATTCGGGATGGCCGCTTGTCCCGGATAAAAAACTGAAAAAAAAGGCGTCTTCAAAAGGAGATGAAAATCGTGAATAGACGGGGCATTGCAGCGACGATTAGTGTGGCATTCGTATTTACTGTCCTGATTTCTGATGAAGCCCAAACCCAGGAGGCCGCGGCAACAAAGGGCGCAGTCACTGCAGAGATCGATCGGACTGTGCTGCCAATCAAGGAACCGAAACCGCCAACTTTCACCGAGCTCGATGCGCGCCACGCAAAGGCGCCGCCGCGGTTTGAAGTCAAAGCACCCAAGGGCGCGCCGAATGTCGTGATCGTTTTGATCGACGATGTCGGCTTTGGTGGGGCAGGCACATTCGGCGGCCCTATCCGCACGCCGACGATGGATCAACTCGCGCAATCCGGCCTGCGCTTCAACAATTTTCATACGACGGCACTGTGCTCGCCGACGCGTAATGCGCTGAAGACCGGTCGCAATCATCACACCACGAATACCGGTTCGATCATGGAAACGGCGACCGCCTTTCCCGGCAACACCGGGCAAATTCCGAACAGCGTCGCGCCGCTGGCGGAGATGCTGCGTCTTAACGGCTACAGCACTGGCGCCTTCGGTAAATGGCACGAAACCGCGGCGTGGGAAACCAGTGTGTCGGGGCCCTTCGATCGCTGGCCGACACACCAGGGATTCGACAAGTTCTATGGCTTTATTGGCGGCGAAACCGATCAGTGGTATCCGCTGATTTACGATGGCGTCATCAAAATCGATCCACCCAAAATGAAGGACTACCACTTCACGGTCGACATGACCAACCAGGCCATCAACTGGGTGAAAGCCCAGCAATCGATGACACCGGACAAACCTTTCTTCGTGTATTACGCGACCGGCGCCGTGCATGCGCCGCACCACGTACCGAAGGCCTGGGCGGATAAATACAAAGGTCAGTTCGATAAGGGCTGGGATCAAGTTCGTAAAGAAACACTTGAGCGGCAGAAAAAATTGGGCGTGGTTCCGGCATCGACCGAGTTGACCGAAAGACCCAGCGATCTTGTGGCGTGGGATTCGCTGCCGGCCGAGCATCGCCGTTTGTTCGCGCGCCAGGCGGAAGTGTTCGCGGGATTTCTGGAACAAACCGATCACGAAATCGGGCGCTTGAAACAAGCGCTTGAGGATATCGGTGAAATGGACAACACGCTCTTCATCTACATCTCCGGCGACAACGGCACCAGCGCCGAAGGTGGCTTCGTCGGCATGTACAACGAGATGACCTACTTCAACGGCGTCGTGGAAAAAGTTGAAGACTTGATCCCCCGCATCGATGAATGGGGCGGCCCGCAAACCTTTCCGCATATGGCAGCCGGTTGGGCGGTCGCGTTCGATACGCCGTTCAAATGGACCAAGCAGGTGGCTTCGGACTTTGGCGGCACGCGCAACGGTGTCGTCATTCGCTGGCCCGCCGGCATCAAGGATAAGGGCGGACTGCGCACGCAGTTCTCGCACGTCATCGACATTGCGCCGACGATTCTGGAAGCGGCGGGTTTGCCCGAACCAAAAAGCGTTAATGGCACCGTGCAGACACCGATTGAAGGCACCAGCCTGGTTTATACCTTCGCCGATGCGAAGGCACCCGAACGCCACAAAACCCAGTATTTCGAGATGTTCGGCAATCGCGCCATTTACCACGACGGTTGGTTTGCGCGGACCATTCACCGCGCGGCATGGCAGATCGATAAACTGCCGGCACTCACCGCCGATGTGTGGGATCTCTATGACGTCAGAAACGATTTCAGTCTGGCGAAAAATCTCGCGGCAGCGCAGCCGGCGAAGCTCAAGGAGATGCAAGCCCTGTTCATGCAGGAAGCCGAGAAACATCACGTGCTGCCGCTCGACGATCGCACCATCGAGCGCACCAATGCGGCGCTCGCGGGCCGCCCCGATGTGCTCGGCACTCGCACCTCGCTCACGCTCTACGAGGGAATGCAGGGCATGATGGAAAATACATTCATGAACATCAAAAACCGCTCAAGCAAAATCACCGCGAAGATTGATGTGCCAGCGGGAGCCGGCGGCGCAATACTTTCGCAGGGCGGCCGCTTCGGGGGCTGGTCGCTGTATATGAAGGACGGCAAACCGGCCTACACGTATAACTTCCTGGGGCTCTCACGCTACACCGTTACCGCGCCGCAAGCGCTGCCGGGTGGACCGGCAACCGTCGTTCTGGATTTTGCCTACGACGGCGGCGGTCGCGGCAAGGGCGGCAAGGCGACGCTCTACGTGAATGGAAAAGTCGTCGCGGATGGACGTG
>JBEVMI010000107.1:0-6753 GCA_040508685.1 Spongiibacteraceae bacterium | reverse complement strand
CCTGAATTTCCTGGGTGGATTCCTGCGTGCGCTGCGCCAGCGACCGCACTTCGTCGGCGACCACGGCAAAACCGCGGCCCTGTTCACCGGCGCGTGCGGCTTCGATCGCTGCGTTCAAGGCCAACAGGTTGGTTTGTTCGGCGATACCGCGGATGACGTCGAGCACCGAGCCGATTGCGGCGCTGTCAGTTTCGACACGGCGGATCACCTGACCGGCGGCATCGATACGCTCGGACAAGCTGTGGATCGCGCCGATCGCACTTTCCAGTACGCGATTGCCCTTCTCGGTTTCCTGATTGGCGTTGTTGGCGGCGTCGGCAGCCTGATGCGCGTTGCGGCTGACTTCTTCGATGGCATGCGTCATTTCGGTGGTGGCGGTCGCGACCTGATCGGTTTCGCGGGTCTGTACTGCCACGCCTTCGCGGGTCAGTTCGGTGGTGCTGGCGAGCTGCGCCGCATACTCCGTCAAATGCGCGCTGGTGTCGCGGACGTCGCCGATAATGGTGCTGAAACGGCTCATCATCGCCTGGTAGGCTTTTGCCACCTGACCGATCTCGTCCTGGCTGTCGATGTCGATACGCACCGACAGATCGCGCGAACGTTCGGCGGTTTCGATGGCAGCGCGCAGGATACCGAGCGGACGCGAAATGCTGCGGCTGACCCAGAAGCCGAACAACACCATAATCACGACGGCGCCGACATTGATGCCGACCAACAGCATGAAGCTCTGATCGTAGGTCTTCTGGGCGTTTTCGCGCTCGGTCTTGGCGATGCCCATTTCCTCTTCGATCAGGCCTCCAACTGCCTGGCTGATCGGATCGATGAATTCATAAAGGCGACCGTCGAACTCATCCACCGGGGTACGGCCGTCTTCGTCGTAGGTCATGCTGTCGCCCTGGGCGTCGAGGACTTTCAGCACCTTATCCAGCTCTAACCGCGCTTTTTTGTTGAACTCCCCGACCTCGGCGATGGTCTTGCGCTCCTGCTCGGCGAGATCCTTGCGCGTCGCGTAGCTGTTCCAGTTCATATCGAACGCTTCCAGCCCTTCGCGAATTTCCTTGGCGGCCTCGCGCGGAGTCAACATCGCGGCATTGGCCTTGTTGACGGCGTCGATGACCTGGACGGAGTAAGCCTCGGAGGCGCCCTTGAGAATGATCATCGGCACGACACGATCGTCGTAGATGCGGCCAATGCCGGCGTTGATCTTGGAAAAAGAGGACAGCGAAACGATGACCAGCAATACGATCATCAGCAGGGGCAGGCCTACCAGAACGGTCAGACGCTGACCGACGCTCAGATTATTCATGGATCAGTTCCTGTATTCGTTTTATGGCCGACGGATTTATCAGGGAGGTTGTCGGCGCAAGACGCCCCAGCTTTAGGCCGGGGCCAATAGGCAGCGAAGCTCAGGAACTATAGCAGCGGTTCCGGCATTGCGCCGGTGCACGGATTTACTGGGCGCGCAGGGTTTTGACGCCATTCGGTGTGCCCAGCAATAGCACATCGGCCGGGCGTAGCGCGAACAGGCCATTGGTGACGACGCCGGTGATCTGGTTGATTCTGGTTTCGGTGTCGCGCGGCATCGCAATCGGGAAATTGAAGACATCGAGAATGACGTTGCCGTTGTCGGTGCGCACGCCCTCGCGGTAGACGGGGTCGCCGCCGAGCTTGACCAGCTCGCGGGCGACATAACTGCGCGCCATTGGCACCACTTCGACCGGCAGCGGGAACTGGCCGAGCTGCTCGACCAGCTTGCTTTCATCGGCGATGCAAATGAACTCCTTCGCGCAGGCGGCGACGATTTTCTCGCGGGTCAGCGCCGCACCACCGCCCTTGATCAGCTCCAGCCGGGCATTGGCTTCGTCGGCGCCGTCGATATAAAAGTCGAAGGTGCCGACGCTGTTGAGATCGAACACCTCGATGCCGTGTTGTTTGAGTCGCGCCGCCGACGCCTCCGAACTGGCCACCGCGCCCTTGAAGTCCGCGCGCACATCGGCCAGCAGATCAATAAAACAATTGGCGGTGGAGCCGGTACCTATCCCGAGGACGGTTTCTTTATCCAGCCGGTTTTTGATGAGATCGAGCGCCGCGCGCGCGACGGCCTGCTTGAGTGTGTTCTGATCCATGAATGGGCCCCGGCCAGCGAATACGAATGGATGGAATTATGGGTTGATGAATAAAGAGAGGCGACATTATACGAGCGCCGCGCGGCGAGGGTGGCCGTAAAAAAAAGCGGTTTTAGCTGGTAGACTGCGGCGCTTTCATCTCACGAAAGTCGCCACCGCCATGCCGCACGACTACATCAAAAAAATTCTCAGCGCCCGCGTTTACGACGTCGCCATCGAAACGCCGATCGACGAGGCGCGCCAGCTTTCCAAACGTCTCGACAATACCGTGCTGCTGAAACGCGAGGACTTGCAGCCGGTGTTTTCGTTCAAGCTGCGCGGCGCCTATAACAAGGTTGCGCAGCTGACGCCGGAGCAACTCGCGCGCGGCGTGGTCTGTGCGTCGGCCGGCAATCACGCGCAGGGGCTGGCGCTGGCAGCTGCCAAGGTCGGTATCAAAGCCACCATCGTGATGCCGCGCACCACCCCCAATATCAAGGTCGACGCGGTGCGCGCACGCGGTGCGAAAGTCGTGTTGCACGGCGACACCTACGACGAAGCATCGCAACACGCGCAGCAGCTGGTCGAGGAAAAACAGCTGGTGTACGTGCACCCGTATGACGATCCGGACGTCATCGCCGGGCAGGGCACGGTCGCGATGGAAATCCTGCGCCAGCATCCAGGCCCGCTCGACGCGGTGTTCGTGCCGGTCGGCGGCGGCGGCCTGTGCGCCGGCATGGCGGTGTACATCAAATACCTGCGCCCCGAAATCAAAGTATTCGCCGTCGAATCCGACGACGCCGCCTGCCTGAAGGCCGCGCTGGATGCGAATGAACGGGTAACCCTGCCGCATGTCGGCCTGTTTGCCGACGGCACCGCAGTTGCGAAAATCGGCGAGGAAACCTTCCGCCTGCTGCGCAAACATATCGACGGCGTCATCACCGTCAACACCGACGAAATCTGCGCGGCGATCAAGGACATCTTCGATGACACGCGCTCGATCGCCGAACCGTCGGGTGCGCTGGCGTTGGCCGGCCTGAAAAAATACGTCGAAGAGAAAGGCGTAACCGGCCAGACCCTGCTCGCGATCGAAAGTGGCGCCAACACCAATTTCGATCGCCTGCGCTACATCGCCGAGCGCACCGAAGTCGGCGAAAAACGCGAAGCGATCCTGGCCGTCACCATTCCCGAAAAACCCGGCAGCTTTAAAAACTTTTGCGGTCTGATCGGCAAACGCAGCATCACCGAATTTAACTACCGCTACGCCGACACCTCGTCCGCGCAGATTTTTGTCGGCCTGCAAACCGCACCGGGTGGCACCGACCACGCCCACCTGGTGACCCATTTGCAGGAGCAGGGTTATCCGGTGCTGGATCTGACCGACAGCGAGCTGGCCAAACTGCATATCCGCCACCTGGTCGGCGGCCACGCACCGGGCAGCGTCACCGATGAAGTGGTTTACCGCTTCGAGTTTCCGGAGCGGCCGGGCGCGCTGCTGAATTTTCTGACCCAGCTCGGCGCGCGCTGGAATATCTCGCTGTTCCACTACCGCAATCACGGCGCCGCCGACGGTCGCGTGCTGGTCGGTATGCAGGTGCCCGCCGGGGAACGCGACTCGTTACAGGAGTTTCTCGAAAAGCTGGGCTACCCGTGGCAGGAAGAGACCGACAATCCGGCCTATCAGCTGTTTCTGAGCCAGCCACATTAATAAAGGCACAATCGCCGCAGGTGATAACTGCAGTGCCGGATCATGGCGTGGATCGGACCCTGTGAACCGGATCGCAGACCGCCCCGAGTCTGCATCGCAATTTTTTGATTTGGGCTGGCATAACGACGCAGCTCGGCTAACTTTTGATCATGTCTACCGCCGCCCCGGCAGTTGTCTGTATTACAGGTTGGTCACCATGCAGCTCAGCACGCAAAAACCCGATGTTCTGATCATCACCGTGACACTGTTCGGACTGGGTACGCTGCTGACTGCCGCCGTGCAGGCGCTGGTCGGCTGAAGAGCTGCTGCGCGTCGGCCAGCAGCTCGCAAGCTCTTCTAGAAAAGCATCAGCTCCGCATCGTTATCCAGCCACGATCGGTCGCAACCGCGGTCATCGGCACATCCCATATTTCCACCGGCAGGTCGTCGACCTGTTGCAGCGCATGCGCCAGCCCCACCAGTCGGGGCCGGCGTTTTTGGCTTGGGCGCCCTTCCGGTTTCAGGAACGCGAAGGTGCGATCGTAAAAGCCGCCGCCCATACCCAGTCGCCCACCGCGGCAATCGAATCCCACCAACGGCATCAGCACCAGATCGAGACGATGTGGGGCGCGGTAGTTTTTGATTGCCGGCTCGAACAGCCCGAGACGGTTGCAGTGCAGCAAACCTTGCGGCCGCCATTCGGAAAACCGCAGTCGCTTGCCGGGTTGCAGTACCGGCAGATAGATCCGCTTGCCGGCGGCGCGCGCCAATGCAATCAACGGCGCTGGATCGAGTTCGCCATCGGCGGCCAGATACATCGCAACATAAGTGGCGTTGATAAATTCCGGGCGTAACGACACCACCGCGGCGACGCGCAATGCAGCGGCTCGTTGTGAAGATCGGGACAGCGTTTGCCGCCGCTGGCGCAGGGTGCGCCGCAGAGCTTTTTTATCGAGAGCTGGAATGACAGGAATAGGCTCGACTGACATGAGCAAAAAGAGACCCCGAGATACCGCTGGCGGTCTGGCCCTTGAACCCAGAGGTTCAAGGTGGAGGTTCCGGCAGACCTTCAGGCTTTCCGGCGGGCGGACATGCACACCGGCCTAACGCGAAACCCCCGGTTGCATAAAGCATCGGCTCAGGGGTCTGGACCGCCTGGCGAATACCCCAGGGAGATCGCAGTATAGTCCGCCTGGTTTCACATTCAGAAGACGAATTTGTTTCTAAAAATGACCGCGTGTTTTAAATACGTCCGCGCGCTGCACAAAACGAATCAGTTCGATCGCGCTTTAAACCGACTGCCTGCCGCAATAGCGTTCAGCCAATTTCCATTTGCGAGAAACGCTGCAGCGCGTCGTCGATGCGATCGCTGAGGCGGCGCACCTGATCGAGCCCGGCCTGATCGACGCCTTCACTCGCCTCACCCTTGCCGAGCAATTCGTAGGTGGTGTTGAGCGCGACCATGACCGCGATGCGCTCGAGGCCAATGACCTTGCCGGCGTCGCGCACGGTGCGCATCTGCTTGTCGAGATGGCGGGCGGCCTCGATCAGCGCGCGCTCCTGATCCGGTGGGCAGGCGACCTGATATTCCTTGTCCATGATCTTGACGAAGACGGTGTTGGGGGCTGCGCTCATGATTCCTGCTCCAGCGTTTTCAGCCGCAAAATCATCGCTTCGACTTTGACGCGCGCCATTTCGGTTTTCTGAATCAGCTGCTCGCGCTCGCGCTGCCAGCTCAGCGCTTCGACCTTGAGCGTGCGATTTTCGGTATTGAGCTGCTCGCAGACGTGAATCAGGTCGGCGATCTTGCGCTCCAAGACCTTGAAAGGCTGGGCATCTTTGGCGGTGGGATTATCCATGGTGGGGCTGTAGCTCCCGGCGCAACACGCTTGCCGTTATGGCCGCTAACTATAGTTGCGGCACCCATCACGGTCAACGCGGCTATCAAACCAGAACCGCCGCAAAAACAATAACCTGAAAAAACTTCTTCGCATGCGGTGTGATCCCGCCGCCGATGCCGGGGAGGCCTTTGCCGGCAAACGGCGTTACCATGTGCGCCCACTCGACCAAGGAGCCAGCCGTGGCCAGTACCGCGCCGGATTTCGACCAGCTCAATGACCTGCTGCAACGCCTCGGCGCACTGCAAACCGCCACCGAATTGCACGGCTTTCTGACCGGCCAGCTCGCGGGCGCAAAACGTTTTTCGCGCGGGGAATGGCTGCGCGCCGCGGCCGAGCAGGGCGACGTCAGCCAGAATCCCGACGAAGTCGAAGGCGACGTGCTGTTCGCGACCTATCAACACACCGTGTCCGAATTGACCCGCAGCGATATGGGTTTTCAGTTACTGCTGCCGGACGATGAAACGCCGCTCGCCGACCGTGTCGACGGCCTCGGCCAGTGGTGTCAGGGTTTTCTGCTGGGACTCGGACTCTCCGGCGTCGACACCGAAACCACGGAGCTGGCCGATACGCTGCGCGATCTCGCCGCCATCGCCCAGATCGGCAGCGACGACGCCTCTGGCGAAGACAGCGAAAACGATTTCTTTGCGATCAGCGAATACGTGCGCATGTCGGCCGTCGATATTTTCTGGCAGTTCAACCGCGCAGCCGATACCGACGACGAAGCTGGAACGGAGCCGACAGCGAAGTCGCCGGCGCAATTGTTCAAACGCGATACGTTTCACTGAAGACGTCATGGGTTCATCATTTGGTTACGCAGCACCGCTGACCTTTGCAGAGCATCCAACTCTCTCTTAGTATGTTTTCATCGGCGTGGGTGTTGATGGGAGTCGAAAAATGGAGCCGCAAGTCAAACTGCTCATTGAAAAACTGGGACGCCTCTCTAAGGCGCGCTTGAGCGAGGTCGCGGATTTCGTCGACTTCCTGCAACAGCGCGAGCGTGAAGAAACACTGTTGCACGACTTCGCACATTCTTCGTCGACTGCATTCAACAAGGTCTGGG
>JBEVMI010000093.1:0-3631 GCA_040508685.1 Spongiibacteraceae bacterium | reverse complement strand
ATGCTGTTTTAGCAAGACCCCGTAACTTTAAATTTTCAGGAGCGCACATACCATGGCCGCATCGATGCAAATACCCGGTTGGCTCGAGCCCTACGCGCGGTTGTTGCGCGGACAGCAGCCCAGCGTACAGCTGGCGATCATCACGCGTCAGCTCGGTCTGCCAATTCTGGGTATCGCCATCTTTTTGTTTATCTGGCAGTTCGGTGCCGGCCACGTGCAAACCACGCTCGGACAATTACCCGGTCCCGCACAGGTGTGGACAGAGGCGCAGGGGCTGCACGCGGAATATGTCGCAGACCAGGAAAAAGAAGCGAATTTTTATCAGCGTCAGCACGAACGCAACGCGCGTCTGCTGGCCGGCAATCCCGATGCGAAGCCGATGCCGGTGCGTCCCTATTCATCGAGCCCGGTGTTTTACACGCAGATTCTCACCAGTCTGAAAACCGTGATGAGCGGTTTTCTCGCCGCGGCGATCGTTGCCATTCCGCTCGGCATCGCGATCGGTCTCAGCGGTTCGCTGTACAGCGCCGTCAACCCGCTGATTCAACTGTTCAAGCCGATCTCGCCGCTGGCCTGGCTGCCGCTGGTGACACTGGTGGTGAGCTCGGCCTACACCGATCCCGATCCTGCGGTACCGAAATCCTTCATCACTTCATTGATTACCGTAGCGCTGTGTTGTGTGTGGCCGACGGTCATCAACACCGCGGTGGGTGTCGCTTCGGTCAGCGCCGATCTCAACAACGTCAGCAAGGTGTTGCGTCTGAGCTGGATGGGGCACGTGCGCAGAATCGTGTTGCCGGCCGCAGTGCCGATGATTTTCACCGGGCTGCGGTTGTCGCTCGGCGTCGCGTGGATGGTGTTGATCGCCGCGGAAATGCTGTCGCAAAACCCCGGGCTCGGCAAATTCATCTGGGATGAATTCCAGAACGGCAATTCGCAATCGCTGAGCCGGATCATGGTCGCGGTGCTCACCATTGGCGCCATCGGTTATCTGCTCGATCGCATCATGCTGTTGCTGCAACGCAATTTTTCCTGGGACAAAAAATCCATCACGCGCTGAACAATGGCGCGTTGAACGATGGCGATCCGAACAAATTCTGTGGAGAGGAAACACACCATGAAAACGATTCTTGAGCTGACCCAGGTGGGTATCGAATTCAAAACGGACAAAGGCCCGTTTCGAGCACTCGAAAATGTGAACCTGAAAATTGAAGAAGGCGAATACGTGTCGTTGATCGGTCACTCCGGCTGCGGCAAATCGACGGTGCTGAATATCGTCGCCGGTTTATTGCAGGCCACCACGGGCGGTGTCGTGCTCGAAGGCCGCGAAGTCAACGAGCCCGGCCCCGAGCGCGCTGTCGTGTTCCAGAACCATTCGCTGCTGCCGTGGCTGACCGCTTATCAAAATGTCGAGTTGGCAGTGCGGCAGGTATTCAGTGGTAAAAAATCGCGCGCCGAGATCAAGGAGTGGATCGAACACAATCTGCATCTGGTGCATATGGATCACGCCATGCACAAACGCCCGGATGAAATTTCCGGCGGCATGAAGCAGCGCGTCGGTATCGCCCGCGCGCTGGCGATGCAACCGAAAGTTTTGCTGATGGATGAGCCCTTCGGTGCTCTCGACGCACTGACCCGTGCGCATTTGCAGGATTCCCTGATGGAAATTCAGCGCGAACTCAACAACACCGTCATCATGATTACCCACGATGTTGACGAGGCGGTATTGCTCTCCGATCGCATCGTGATGATGACCAATGGCCCGGCCGCCACCATCGGCGAAATTCTGCAAGTCGATCTGGAGCGTCCGCGCAACCGTCTCGAACTTGCCGACGATACGCGTTACAACCATTACCGCCACGAAGTGCTGCGTTTCCTCTACGAAAAGCAGCGCAAGGTCGAAGATTTTCCGAAAGCCTCTGACACACCAGCCAAAACGACGACACCGCCGACCACCAAGGCCGGAGAAAAAAGTGTTGTCACAGCCATACACAAAAAACACGTCGCATGACTGACGACGATGGCGCCGCTTGCGGCGTCATCGCTCCACGCATAGCCGATTGGAACGGTACTGACCATTGCATTACTTACTTTTGATAGACACGAACTTTTCAGGGGATCAAAGATGAGACAGGTGGGTTTGAAATCCGGTATCAAGCAGAAAACGCTGGTCGCAGCCGTGTTGGGTGTGATGGCCGCACAGGCTTCGGCCGATGCCCTCGTAGACGCTCTTGCCAAGAGCAAGGTGTCGGGTAATTTCCGGTTGCGTTACGAAACCGTCGATCTCGATTCCGCATCGACCAAAGATGCGACGGCGTTGACGCTGCGCAGCCGTCTCGGTATCGAAACTGCCCCGCTCTCGGGCTTCACCGGAATCCTCGAATTCGAAAACACGCAAGTGCTGAACGGTGAGGACGAATACGCACCGGAGACCACGGGCTACGCACCGATCGTCGATCCCGACGTGACCGAAGTGAATCGCGCCTACCTGCGTTACCGCGGTATTTCCAAACTCGATCTCGGCCTCGGCCGCCAACGCATCGTGCTCGATAACCAGCGTTTTGTCGGCGGTGTTGCCTGGCGTCAGGACGAGCAGACCTTCGATTCCTTTACCGCCAACTACACGGGCATTCCAGACTGGGCGTTCTACTACGCCTATGTCGATAAAGTGAATGGCATCGCCAGCGAAAAGCCGACCTTCAATTTCGATCTCGACAGCTCCGACAGTTTATTGAACGTCGCCTATACCGGCTTGGTGTTCGGCAAGATCACCGCGTATGCCTATCTTCTCGATAACGAAGAGTCATCGACCGCGCTGCGCAATCTGGCTCCCGACGTCAATGCGTTGAACCCGACGTTGCGTTATCAAACCAACGACACGCTCGGCCTGCGTTTCGACGGCTTTTATTTATTGCCGATCACGCTGCCGATCCGTCTGCTCTACACCGCCGAATATGCGCAGCAGGAGTACACCAATGCCACCGGTGTCGAATTCGACACGGATTACAGCTTCATCGACATCGGCGCGGGTTACGCCAGCAGCATCGGCATGTTGACGGCGCGTGTGGCACAGGAAACGTTGGGCTCCGATCAGGTCGGCACGGCGCTGCAGGGTTTTCAAACCCCATACGCCACCAAACACGCATTCAACGGCTGGGTTGATATGTTCCTGAATACACCGGCCGGCGGCCTCAAGGATCAGTACCTGCAGCTCGGTGCTGATCTGGCGCCCTACGGCGTGAAGGTCATGGCGTTCTACCACGAGTACAGCGAAGTCGACGGTCCTGTCACGGGTGGCGGCGCGCGTGATTTTGGCTCCGAGTGGAACCTGCAGGTGCTCAAGCAGTTCGGCGCCAACTACACGCTCGGCATCAAATACGGCGACTACAAGGCCGACAATGAAGTGGCCACGCTGATTGGTACGACCGCCAACGTCGACACCCAGAAATTCTGGTTATGGGGCGAGTTGAACTTCTGAAGATTGATCTTCAAAACGTTGACGGGCGCAGGTTCACGAGGCGGTTATGACGCGTAGTTTGTCCTTGGGTATCTGGTGTTATGACCGTGCCGGCAATTTTGCGCCGGCCCTGGGTCCGCTGCTGTGGTCGCTGGCGATGGGGTCGACGTTGCT
>JBEVMI010000076.1:0-7038 GCA_040508685.1 Spongiibacteraceae bacterium | reverse complement strand
CGAGAGCGCGCAAGCGGCTCTTGATCTCGCGCCGCTGCAATCCTCATTGATCGTGCGCAGCACCGCCGACGTGATCGCCGGTGGCGGTTTTCTGTTGCAGACCTTCTTTGAATTGCTCTCCAGCCTCATCGGGCTCTCGCTCTCCGAACGTTTACTGCGCCCGGTAGGGGCAGACCTTTTCGCCGGCCCACCAGCGCAGGATATTTCCCCATGAGCACCAAAGTGATCATCAACCGTCTCGCTACCGGCGTGCCCGGTTTGGACGAGGTCCTGGGCGGGGGACTGCCGGAGTACTCATTCAATCTCATCGCGGGGCCACCCGGTTGCGGCAAAACCACACTCGCGCACCAGATGATGTTCGCACTGGCGACACCGGCGCGCCCGGCGCTGTATTTAACCGTGCTGGGAGAGCCGCCGCTGAAAATGCTGCGGTATCAACAGCAATTCGATTTTTTCGACAGCGAGGCTGTCAATCATTCGATCCGCTTCGTCAATCTCGCCGAAGATGCGCTGGCGGGCGATCTCGACAAAGTGTTGCGCCGCATAGTCGCCGAAGTCGAAACCCACAGCCCGGCGCTGGTGTTTGTCGATTCGTTTCGTTCGGTCGCGCTCGCCAATAATTCCGCAGGCAATTCACACAATATTTTGCAGCAATTCGTGCAACAGCTCGGCATGTTGATGACGAGCTGGCAGGCGACGACATTTTTGATCGGCGAATATTTTACGGAAATCGATCCCAATCCCGTATTCACCGTCGCCGATGGGCTGATCTGGTTGCGGCAGAGCGTGCAACGCAATTCCATGGTGCGCAAAATGGAAATCATGAAGATGCGCGGCCAGCCAACATTGCCGGGGCTGCACACCTTTCGTATAAACCACGTGGGTATCGAGGTTTTCGCTCCCGCTGTAAACGTATTGCCGGTCGTGAAGAACGGTGGACATCCTTCGCTGCTGTCGATGGGCACACCGTATCTGGATGACATGCTGGGTGGCGGTTTGCCGCGCGGTTATTCGCTGTTGATCGCCGGGCCTTCGGGATCGGGTAAAAGTATTTTGGCTGCCGCGTTTCTGGCCGAGGGCGCCCGCTGTGGCGAGACCGGTATTATCGCCGCGTTCGAGCAGCGCCTTACCCACACCCGCAATAGTGTGCTCGCGGATCTGATCGCCAGCGGTGTTGTCAGCCTAGTGGACAGTAGGGTACCGGATCTCTCCATCGACGAGGTCGTGCAGCAGCTGCTCAAGGAAATTCACCGACTCAAAGCTACCCGTGTCGTCATAGATTCACTGTCCGGTTTTGAATTGGCGATTGCGCCGACTTTTCGAGAAGATTTTCGCGAGTCGCTGTCGCGCTTGGTCAATTCGCTCACCGATAGCGGTGTCACCGTGGTGATGACATCGGAACTCGAAGACCGTTACGACGATCTGCGTTTCAGTCCCTACGGTACCGCGTTTTTAACCGACGCCATCATCGTGCAGCGGTATATCGAACTCGACAGCAGGCTGCGCCGTGTCATGGCTGTGGTCAAGGTGCGCGCCAGCCCGCATTCGGATCAATTGCGCGAATACAGCATCGATGATTCGGGCATATGCATCGGTGACATGCTTACCGATCAGGAGGGACTGCTGAGCGGTCGACCAACCCGGAAGCATAACCTTCGCATCGCACCGGCTAGTGCAGCCGGCAGTTCCGCGACGGACCTGTCGCCATGACCGAAAACTTCGACTGCAAAAGCAGCGATTCCGCAAAAGCGGCCGTGCTGCAACAGTCGGAACCGCAAACGCAGCCAAGCCATCCGTTACCAGTGCAATCACCCGCAGACTGTGATGCAGCGGGCCATTTATTAGGGGACGAGCTCACCTTTCTCAGGGAGGCCAACGAACAGCTGGTGTTGTCTGCGTTAAGAGCTCACGGGCTCGCCGAAGCCAACGCGCAACTACTGATCGCTGCGATGAGCGCGCAAAATTTGCAAATTACTGCCGAGCAGGCCCAACAGCGCCAATCTGAATTTTTGGCGGTCCTCGTACATGAGTTGCGAAATCCGCTCGCGCCCATTCGCACTGCGGCAGCATTGATCGAATATCTCGGCGATGATCCCGCGCAATTGCGCGAAGTGCAGGTCGTCATCGAGCGCCATGTGAAACGCATGACACGTTTGCTCGATGATTTGTTTGATGTGGCGCGCGTGAACTTGGGGAAGTTAAGGGTTGACCGCAAACTGCTGGATATGTCTTCCCTGTTGCAAGAGGTCGTCAACACCTATCTGCCGCTGCTGCACCAGCGCCGGCAAAAATTGAACTTTCAACGCCCGCCGCACCCAGTTTTTGTGAATGGTGATTCCGGGCGTCTGATGCAAGTGCTGAGCAATCTGTTCGATAACGCGTCCAAATACACACCCGAAGGCGGTGCAATTGAACTTCTGGTTGAGGTGAAGGATACGGTGTTGGTACTGACCATTGCGGATAGCGGCATCGGCATTGCCGCCGAAGCGCTGTCACATATCTTTGAGCCGTTCATGCAGGATGCCGCGGCTATCGGTTTCAATAGCGCCGGTCTGGGCATTGGGCTCGCGGTGGTGCGCGAATTGATTGAAGCGCACAAAGGCAGTGTGATTGCGCACAGTGCGGGCAGGGACCTGGGTAGCCAATTCGTCATCACGGTGCCTCTGGCTGCGCATTCACCCTTGTCTCTGCACGAAATCTCCGCCGCACCATGAATACCTTGCCACCTGAAGACAGCGCGATTTCGGATGCGGAAAACGAACTTCGCCAGCTGCTCGAACAAACCGAAGATGCGCGCACCGCGTTGACCGGCTTGCAACACGACATGGTTGAAGCGGGGAAACATCTGGAGCAGGCCGATGGTTTACTTCTGGCGAATGAGCAGTTGGTAATCGCTTCACTGCGCGCGCAGGCTGATTCCGAGGTTGCTACCAATGCGCTCGAAAATGTAGCGCGGGCAGCCGAGCTCGATGTGGTGATTCGCGCCAGTAAAAGTAAAAGCGAATTTCTCTCTCGTGTGAGCCACGAACTGCGAACCCCGCTCAACGCCATACTCGGTTTCGGCCAATTGATGTTGATGGACGACGACGAGAATGGGTATCTCGATCCGAGTCAGCGCGAACGCCTGGAAGCGATTCGTCTCGCCGGGCAGCAATTATTATTGCTCACGAACGACATGCTGGATCTCGCGCGCATTGAACAGGGTCGTGTCCGCATAGACATGAAAGTTGTGGACGTGTACACGCTGGTTTGCTCGTCCGAACTACTGCTGCGGCCGAGTGCAATGGAGAATCATGTCGAAGTTCGCAACGCCAATAAAAACGACGAATGTTTCGTCATGGCGGACGAGCGCGCACTCAGTCAGGTGCTGCTGAATTTAATGTCCAATGCCATTAAATATAACCAGCCAGGCGGTCTTGTGACCGTGCGCACGGAGGTGCGAATCGAAAATGTCGTCATCCTTGTCCAGGACAACGGCTTAGGGATGTCCGAGGCGCAGCTCGTCGATCTTTTTCAGCCGTTTAATCGGTTGGGGGCAGAATCGAGTATGACACCCGGCAGTGGCCTGGGATTGGTGATTTCAAAAGCGTTGGTGGAGCTGATGGGTGGAAAATTGGCAGTGAGCTCACTTGCCGGCGTCGGCACGACGATGGAAATTCATCTTCCGCACGCCGCCAAACACCTCCGCGAATCATCCACTGACGATGGGTTAAACGCTGCCTCACCGAGCATGCACACCATCACCGCGCCGGGCACGATTCTGTATGTCGAGGATAACCCGGTGAACGTGATGATCATGAAACAATTATTTGCGCTGGAGCCCGCGTGGTCGCTGTTGATCGCCACCACTGGACAAGCGGGTATCGACCTTGCCACAGCACAACGTCCGGATTTAATTATTCTGGATATGCAATTGCCTGATATGACAGGCCTGCAAGTATTTGCGGCACTGCAAATACAAAAATTGCTGCCGGCCCGAGGTTGTATCGCGTTATCTGCGGACGCGATGCCGGATCATGTTCAGAGGGCGATCGACGCCGGCTTCACGCAATACTGGACCAAGCCGCTGGAGCTTCGGCCAGCCATGCAGAAGTTGCGTGAACTGCTTACGTCCGGGCCCTGCTGAATGGACAGATTGTTGTCCGCACGCCGATGAATCTGTCGTCGTCATTCGACCGTCGTATTGTCGATGGTCATGATGCCGCGCGTTTTGTGCAGCGGCTGAAGCGTGATATCGAACGCCCGCGCATCTTTTTATGCAGGCGCCGGATTGATACGCGACTTGAATAGTGCGCGGTCTGCACTCATTGCACGTCAGTAGGCAGAGGGAACGATAATGTCCCGTGACACCGGGTTCCGGATATAGTCCGGGTTATAAACACGACCGGGCAATTTGATGTCCTCGTGTTCAACGTTGTCATAGGGGATTTGTTGTAAAAGATGATGGATGCAATTTAATCGCGCTTTCTTTTTGTCATCTGCTTCGACCATCCACCAGCGCGCTTCGGGAATGTGGGTTCTTTCCAGCATGAGCTCTTTGGCGCGAGTGTAGGCCTCCCAGCAGCGACGGGATTCCAGATCCATGGGGCTGAGCTTCCATTGTTTCAACGGGTCATGGATACGCGCCATGAATCTCCGATGCTGTTCATTGTCGGTTATGGAAAACCAGTACTTGATAAGAATAATTCCGGAGCGAACCAGCATGCGTTCGAACTCTGGTACGGAACGGAAAAACTCCTCGTACTCCTCATCGCTGCAAAATCCCATGACCTTTTCGACGCCAGCGCGGTTATACCAGCTGCGATCGAATAATACGATTTCTCCGCCTGCGGGCAAGTGGGCGATGTAGCGCTGAAAATACCATTGCGTTTTCTCCCTGTCGTTGGGCGTGGGTAACGCGGCCACTCGGCAAACCCGCGGATTCAAGCGCTGGGCGACACGTTTGATAACGCCCCCTTTGCCCGCTGCATCGCGCCCTTCGAAAAGTACGACAACCTTCAGCTTTTTGTGAACCACCCAGTCCTGCAGTTTTACCAGCTCACCCTGCAGTCGCAGCAGCTCCCTGAAATACCGTATTCGGGACAGCTCATTTTCTTGGTCGAAACTCCCCGATGGATCTTCCAGTGCATCCATGCGGCTGTCGTCAAATTCTATTTCCATCTCCTCGTCTATCGAATCCTGGATCTCTCTGGCGAGCAATTCTTCATAAGAAATGGATTGCTGGAAGGCGGAATCGGACATCGCGGTTATACCCGGCTGAGCTTCGAGAATGATTTGGAATGCAAATAATCAACAGCAATATAAGTCGCTGACATGACGGTTTTGTGACGGCAACAAATTGAGCTGTCGGGCCGGGCTATCCAGAATCATAAAACCATGAACCGTAAAAATTTTGTCACAAAGGGCTGATAGCGTGGGAGCGTGTTTTTTTGACTGTAATAATTTATTAAGGGTCTGAGTGCTATGCAAAAATTGAGCTCTGTAAAAACTCTGTTGGCCGGTGCGTGTTTGGTGTTTTCGTTTTCATCTGCGACGTTTGCAGATGTGAAGCTGCAAGGTTCTGGTGCGAGTTTCCCTTTTCCTATTTATTCCAAGTGGTTTAAGGATTTCTCAAAACAATCCGATGGTGTGCGCGTGGATTATCAGTCCAAGGGCAGTGGGGCGGGTATCCAGGATTTCACCAATGAGGTAGTGGACTTCGCCGGCAGTGACGCGGCAATGAGCGATGAGGAAATCGGCAAGGTTAAACACGGTGTCGTCCTGCTGCCCGTGACGGCGGGCGAAGTGGTTCTGACTTTCAACCTCGACGGTATCAAAGAGCTCAATCTCCCGCGCGATGTTTACCCGCAAATTTTTAGCGGCAAAATTTCAAAGTGGAACGATCCCAAGATTGCGAAGGCTAACCCGGGCGTTGCACTGCCGGCCAAGGATATTACAGTCGTTGTGCGCGCCGACTCCTCCGGAACCACTTACGTTTTCACCGGCCACCTGTCGGAGATCAATAGCGAATTCAAGTCTCTCGTCGGGCACGATAAGGCTCCCCAGTGGCCGCAAAGTAATCGTTTCGTAAAATCTCCGAAAAACGATGGAATCACGGCCACCGTCAAGCAGACTCCGGGCGCGATCGGTTACATCGAATACGGTTTTGCCAAATTGACCGGAATGCCTTCCGCCAAATTGGAGAACAGGGCTGGCAAATTCATCAGCTCCGGACCGGAGGGTGGCGCTGCAGCGCTTGCCAGTGCAGAGTTCCCGAAAGGCAACCTGCCGAATTCCACCATCCCGGATCTGCGCGCGTGGGTGTTTGATCCTGCCGGTGAAAAAGCCTATCCGATCGTTTCATTTACCTGGTTGCTGTTCCCGGAAAAAATGAGTGCAGACAATCTCGGTGCGTCAATGAAACTGGTCGAATACTGCATCACTGAAGGGCAGAAGTCCGCCGACAGCCTGGGCTACATCCCGCTGCCGGGCAACGTGGTCGAGTCTGTTCGCAAAACTGCCGGAAAAATTCAAGTCATGTAAATCCCCCTGACTATTCGGTAACTGAAGTGGTCAGGTGAATGGTCGGGCAATGAGTCCAAGGGAGTGTTGGTCTTGATGATCAACTCTCGCTTGGGAGTTTTAATTCCTTCGCGGCGAGAACGAGCACATGGCTGCCAATCCCTTCGAGTCATCCAGTCCTATTTCGGGACCGCCTTCCACCGCAGACTATTTTGGCGATCGCGCATTCCACAAGCTCGCCATGTCCAGCGCAGTTCTGATAGTTGCCCTGTTGCTCTACATCCTCTGGGAAATCGGCCAATTGGCAATGCCCGCCATGTCCGACTACGGATTTGCATTTATCACCGGCACGACCTGGGATGGCAGCAAGGGAACATTCGGTGTGTTGCCCGAAATATGGGGAACCTTATACAGCTCGCTGCTGGCTCTTTTGCTGGGCGGAGTGGTCGGTATCAGCATTGCAATCTTTCTCACGCAGGATTTTTTGAAGCCCCAGGTGGCTGCCGTATTTCGCACCATCATCGAGTTGCTCGCTGC
>JBEVMI010000053.1:0-9339 GCA_040508685.1 Spongiibacteraceae bacterium | reverse complement strand
GGCGCGCCCGGCCAATGTCGAACCCGCGCAAATCAAAACCATTGGCGTGATCGGCGCGGGTTTGATGGGCGGCGGTGTGGCACAGGTCTCTGCGCAAGCGGGTTTGAATGTCGTCATGATCGACGCCAATCAGGCGCAGGCCGACGCGGGCAAACAGCGTCTCGCCGATGCGCAGGCGAAGCTGGTCGCAAAAGGCCGCACCACGCAGGAGAAAGTGGATGCCTTCCTCGCGCGCATCACGCCGACTGCCGATTACGCGCTGCTGAAAGATTGCGATCTGGTCGTTGAAGCCGTATTCGAAGATCCGGGCGTGAAGGCCGAAGTGTTCAAGAAAATCCAGGCGGTGATACGCCCGGATGCAATTATCGCGTCCAACACGTCTGCTATACCGATCACCAAACTCGCTGAAACTGTCGAAAATCCCGAGCGGTTTATCGGCCTGCATTTCTTCTCGCCGGTCGATCGCATGGCGCTGCTCGAAGTGATCAAAGGCCAGAAAACCAGCGAACGCACACTCGCGCACGCGCTGGATTACGCGAAACTGCTGCGCAAGACGCCGATTGTCGTCAATGACGGCCCCGGCTTCTTCACCACGCGCACCATCGGCGCTTATATCGGCGAAGCGATCGCGATGGTCGGCGAGGGCATCAGCCCGGTGCTGATCGACAACTGCGCGAAAGCGGCCGGTTATCCGGTCGGCCCGCTGCAGATGATCGACGAATTGACACTGGAGCTGAGTTATCACGCGCAGAATTCGCAACACGAATTGTTTGGCGATGCCTGGCAGGAGCCGGTTTCTTATGCGGTGCTGAAAAAATTCTGCATCGAACTGGATCGCCGCGGTCGCCGTTATGGCGCCGGTTTCTACGATTATGTCGAAGGCAAGCGCGTGCCGTGGAAAGGCCTGTCTGAAGTATTCCCGAGCAAGTTCGGCGAAGTGAATGCAGAGGTCGTGAAAAACCGCATGCTGTTCGCGGAAGCGATGGAAGCAGTGCGCGCGTTTGAAGAAGGCATCATCACCGATCCGGCCGAAGGTGACGTCGGCGCATTGATCGGTATCGGTTTCCCGGCTTACACGGGCGGACCGTTCGCGCTGATCGATACCGTCGGTGTCGCCCACTTCGTTGCGACCTGCGATGACCTCGCCGACAAGTACGGCGATCGGTATCGTCCGAGTGCATGGTTGCGCGACCGTGCGGCAAAAGGAGTGCGTTTCTATCCGCGCAAAGCTTCTTAGCCCGAGAACGGCAAGCGTAGTGCGATAGTAAAAAGCCCGGCCTCGACAGCCGGGCTTTTTTATGGGCGAATTATTTTTCCGTTGTTTCAATAAATATCGCATTTCGCGGGAGATATTGACGAAAAGGGGCGGGTTGTGATTTATTGAAACAAATGTTTTGTAAATTGCGCTGCCGTGCAAACGCGATCCCCCGTCTCCACGGCGACCTCAGCAAATCTGCCAAGAGATCACCTATGACGATCACTGCATTCCCCGGTCTTTCCGAAACACTCGCGACGTGGATCCAGCAGGCCACCGGTGCCGAAATCGTCGGATATAAAGGCCGCGCCGGTGGCGGTGCATCGCGTGAAGGTGCGCAAGTGGATTTGCGTTATCCCGACGGTCGCAATGAATCCTGTTACCTGACTCACGACACACGCGCCGATACCGGCGTTGAACGTCTCTCCGGTTTTTTGGCGGAAGCATCCGCGATTGCGGCCATCGCAGCCGTCGATGCCGAACGCGGCGGCATGAAGGTGCCACGTGTCATCGCTTACAACGTCGATCTGAAAGTCATGCTGACCGGACTGGTGCCGGGAGAGGCTTCGTTCAATCTCCTTAAAACCGATGCCGAGCGTGAACAGGTCGCCTTCGATTTCATGCGACAACTGGCGATGCTGCACAACGAGGACGTGACAAAGCTGTCGCTACAAGGATTTCCAGCGATGACATCGCTGGCTGTGCATCTGCGCACGCGTATCGAATCGCTGGCGCGCAAACACGCGGAAAATCCGGAAGATCCGCTGCTGGTATTTGCACTGCGCTGGATGCTCGATCATTTACCCAGCGATCCGGCGCGGATCGTGTTGGTCCACGGCGATGCCGGCCCGGCGAATTTTCTCTATCACGAAGGCAAAGTCACCGCTGTGCTCGATTGGGAAATGACGCACCTCGGCGATCCGATGGAAGACCTCGCGTGGATTGCAATTCGCGATTTATTCCAGCCTTTCGTTGAATTGTCGAAATGTTTTGCTGCGTACGAAGCCGGCGGTGGCGACAAAGTTGATTTGCAACGCGTGCGCTGGTATCGCACATATGCGCTGATGACACTCGTCGTCGATTCGTATTGGGATCGTTACTACGCAGCTGGGCCGTTTGGCGGCATGCTCGGCAATAACCTGATGTACGGCACGTCGCATCGGCGCGCGTTGATCGACGGCATTGCAGAATACGAAGGCGTCACCGTCGTCAAACTCAATCTGCCTGAGTGTCCGTTAAGTCAGAACGAGCGCTCGTTCGATGTCGTGCTCGACGACATTCGCATCATGGTGCCGCGCATTGATGATCAGCCGACCCAGGTGCGTCTGAAAGCGATGGCGCGTGTCGTGAAATTCTGGCAGAGCAGTGCGCGCTACAGCGCCGCATACGACGCGATGGAGTTGAGCGAAATCAATAACGCGCTGGCACAGCAATCTTCGACCATCACTGATGCGAAAGCTGCGTTGTGCAAAGCGATTCGCGCCCGCGATCTCGACGACGCCACGATTATCCGTTTGCTGCAACAGCATATGCAGCGCGAAGTAGCCATTATGGCTCCCGTCATGGGCAGTCTTTCGACGCGCAGTTTCTCGCCGCTGGAATAACCGCGGGCAATCTTTCAAGCCAGATTGGCATTTCGGAGAACACCATGAACGACACCGGTCACGCGCCGTTAACGGCTGCCGACGATAATTTCCATACACTTTCCGACGATCCGTGGGAGACCGAGACCTGCTGGTTTTCGTTCAATGTGCCGGAACGCAATCTCGCCGGCTGGTTGTATGCGTGGGTACGCCCCAATCTCAATAATTGCGGCGGTGGTGTTTTTGTTTACGACGATACCGGCGTAGCATCGTGGGATTTGCCATATTTTCAATATCAGCACACACAACCGCTGCCGGCCGAACGCGATCTGCGTGATTTCACGTTCCCGAATAATTATTCCGTGAAAATGATCGAGCCATTGCAACGCTACAAATTGTTTTACAAAGACCGCGAGCACATCACCGTCGATCTCGAATTCAACGCGATACAGCCGCCGCATCAATTTCCAAAAGGCGCGCCGCCATTCGACAAATCCGGTCATCTCGATCAGGCCGGTCATGTGACCGGAACCATCCTGTTGCGCGGCGAAACGCTCAAGGTCGATTGTATGGCGACGCGCGATCGGTCTTGGGGCGTGCGTCAGGATCATCGCGGCAGCCGTTTGGGTTACAGCTTCGGCACGGCCTCCGCCAGCGATAGTTTCTGTGCGTTTGTGCTGCCACAAAAACTCGACGCCGAAGGCCGCGAGGTGATGTATCACGGTAATTTGGTGCGCGATGGTCGCGTCAGCTCGATCAAATCCGGCTGGCGCACCGTCGAGCGCGACCCGAAAACCAACTACATCACCAGTATGACGATCGCAGGTGTCGACGAAGAGGGGCGCAAGTTCCGCGTCATCGGCACGGTGGTATCGCGCATGTTGTTCTCGGTGCCGCGCGGCACCACGCTTAACAGCATGCTGCACTGGACGTTTGATAACGGCGTGGAGTTTCACGGCGAGGATCAGGATGTGTGGCGGTACGATCAATGGCGCACGGCGATGGACGATCTTCGCAAAAACGCATGAACAACTGACGGTTCGGTAAGTTTATAGTTGCCAATTCTTGAATTAGGGAGACGATAACAATGTCCGTATTACTGCGTCGGCGCGAAGGTGCCGTAGAAATTCTCACGCTGAACCGCCCCGAACAGCGCAATGCGTTGTCGCCGGAATTGATCGCTGCGCTCGGCGCCGCGCTCGGCGAAATTGCCAACTCGAACGAAGTCAGCGTCGTTATCCTGACCGCGGCAGGCGATCGCGCTTTCTGTGCCGGCATGGATTTGAAAGCGTTTGCCGAAGCGGCCGAGAAAGGTATCGAGCAAAACAATTCGAATGAATATTTCGATATGTTTGCCGAAGGGCGTTATCCGAAGCCGCTGATCGCTGCCGTGA
The DNA here is from genome assembly GCA_040508685.1 of Spongiibacteraceae bacterium. Classification (GTDB taxonomy): domain Bacteria; phylum Pseudomonadota; class Gammaproteobacteria; order Pseudomonadales; family CAMLJR01; genus CAMLJR01. Next base: position 5,107 of record JBEVMI010000053.1, on the reverse strand, counting down.
ATGCCACCGCCGTTGCCGGGGGCTTCGAGCTGGTGATGAATTGCGATCTGGCCGTCGTCAATGAAAATGCGAAATTCGGAATTCCGGAAGCGAAGCGCGGCCTGTTCGCTGCAGGTGGTGGCGTATTGCTGCCAGCGCGCATTCCGCTGGCAGTAGCATTGGAAATGGGCCTGACCGGCGAGCCGATCAGCGCGCAACGCGCCTATGATCTTGGTCTGGTGAATCGTGTCGTTAAGCCGGAAGCGATTATTCCGACCGCATTGGAATTGGCTCAGCAAATCGCCGCCAATGGCCCGCTGGGTGTCGCTGCGACCAAACGCCTGATGTGGGCGTGTACGAAGCAAGGTGTCGAAGCGGCGCTGCAACAAATGAAGGCGGCAATCGATCCGGTATTCAAAAGCGAAGATGCGATCGAAGGTTCGCGTGCTTTTGCCGAGAAACGCCCACCCCAGTGGAAAGGTCGTTAATCCATTTTCTATTCAAGATAGAGAGCTGGCGTAGTTCGATAGTTTTAACCCGCTGACTCAGTGCGAGTTGGCGGGTGCCAGCATCCCCGGTAAGACAAAATCCAGCACGCGCTCGATCACCGCGTCCGGCTCGTCCAGGTTGCACGCTCCACTCGATAATGATTCGAGACGTTTTACTTCCTGATGCAAGGAGTGTTCAATGCCGAGCACGAATTGCAAACGCCAATAAATCTCCGTCATCGGCAATTCCGGCAGCGCCTCATGCAAGGCGCGCACGAAAGGTTTGAGATGGCCTGTCTCCGATTCGCCCAGCGCGCGAATTTCATCGGGCCCATCGAGTTGTACGCGCACCAGAAAGGGCACGTTGGTTTGCGTTGCTTCCAGCGAACTCCACCGAATTACAGGCGCCAGCAAGGCGTGCAAAATCGCTCGCACCCGTTTTGGGGTGCTACCTTCGAGGGTTTTCGCAACCTTCAATAATTGTTTGCGTTCGGCGAGCAGGGTGGGCGCCGCGCGCTGAAACAACGCGCGCAGCAGGCCATCCTTGCTGCCGAAGTGATAATTGATCGCGGCGATGCCGACCCCTGCGGTGTCGGTAATTTCGCGCACGCTGACCTGCGTGAAACTGCGATCGGCAAACAAACGCTGAGCTGCATTGAGAATGCGTTCGCGGGTTTCATTGTCGATCGGCAGTGGCGGGCGGCCGCGTTTGCGGTTGGGCGAGTCGGTCACGATGACGCTCCGGATCAATTTAATTAAAGAGCTGCGAATAGGCGAGCTGAAGGTTCAATATTTCGCTGAGCATACTAAAGTCGCTGCCATTTATTGAACGCACGTTTTATTAAAACATTTGTTCGATAAAAGAGCTATCGACAGCGCAGCGCTATCTAAAATAAAAGTGGGGCCAATAGATGCCAGCGATAAATCAAACAGACAAAATGAAAATGGCGGGCATGTTGCCCGCCGTGTTGCCCCGGATGACCGGCATGTGAATAACACGCCGGTTTTTTTCGAATTATTTTAGGATTTATTCCAAGGATCTATTCAGCCGACAACCGATGCGGGCTAGGCATCGTTTCCCGGTAATTTGCGCAGTGTGCGTGAAGTGTTTTCCATGGAATTGAAGGCCGCCAATAACCGATCAGCGCGTTTTTTAACCTCTTCGCGATATTCCGGATGACTGAGTGCGTAGAGCTCGTTTTTGCGCACGGCCTTCAACACATACTGGACGGCTTCCATCACATCCATCGCCTGATCCATGTTCATCGCAACGCCGCCCATCACTTCGTTGCCGAGCGCGCGCGTGGTTTCTTCGAGACGTGTCCGAATCAGGCCGGGGCAAAATGCAGTGACGCCCACGTTGTACGGTGCCAGCTCGGCACGTAACACTTCAGACATACCCACGACGGCAAACTTAGCGGCGGTATAGGCGCCGAGGCGGGCGTTGGCCATCAACCCGGCCATTGAGGCGGTGTTGACGATATGCCCGCTGCCGCGCTCGCGCATGTCGGCGGCGAAGGTGGAAATTCCGTTGAAAATTCCGGTCAGATTAGTCGCGATCATGCGGTCGAAACTGCGCGGTTCCATATCCGCGAGTTGGCGCCCGTCGGGACCAATGCCGGCGTTGTTGCAGAGAATGTCGATCGCGCCAAAACGCTCGAGCGCCGCATGTTTGGCTGCTGCCCAGTTGTCGCGATCGCTGACATCGAGGCGCAGGCATAAAAGTCTGCTGGCATCGAGCTGCGGAGCGACCCGCTCCAGTTCGCTCATATCAATATCGGCCAACACCACATTCATACCTTCGGCGGCAAAAGTTTTACCCGTTGCAAGCCCGATACCACTGGCGCCGCCGGTGATAAAGGCAACCTTGTTTTGTAACTGCTCCATCTTCCGTACTCCCGCCATTGATTATTTGATTGTCATCCCGGTTTAGAGTGATTGACGAATTAACCGAACATATGTTTTATTAAAACAACTGTTCACCTAATTAGCAACTGCATTGCTGCCAACTGGCCGCTTACCCCGTCATCAGAGGAGCCGTCTCGCCATGTGGGACTTTTCGACCGAACCCGAATTTCAGGAAAAACTCGACTGGATGGATCGTTTCATCAAGGACGAGGTAGACGCCCTCGATGTGTTGTTCCCCAGTATCAATATCGTTTACGACACCAAACACAAAGCATCGCGCGCGATACTCAAGCCGCTGCAGGAGATTGTGCGCAAGAAGGGTCTGTGGGCGTGTCATCTGGGTGCGGAACTCGGCGGTAAGGGTTACGGTCAGGTCAAGCTCGGCCTGATGAATGAAATTATCGGCCGCTCACTGTGGGCGCCCACCGTATTCGGCACCCAGGCGCCGGATACCGGCAATGCGGAAATTCTCGCCATGTTCGGCACCAAAGAGCAGAAGGCAAAATATCTGCAACCGCTGCTCGATGGCGACATTGTTTCGTGTTATTCGATGACCGAACCGCAGGCCGGCGCCGATCCAAAAGAATTTATCTGCAATGCCAAACGCGATGGCGACCATTGGGTCATCAACGGCGAGAAATGGTTTTCATCGAATGCCAAACACGCCGAATTCATGCTGGTGTTGGTCGTCACCAATCCCGGCGCGCCGATCCTCAATCGCATGTCGATGTTTATCGTGCCGAAGGATACACCCGGTCTGAAATTCATTCGCAATGCGCCGTACATGACCGAGCGCGAAGAGCTTGATGAAGGCACCGAAGGTTATCTGCACTACGACAATGTGCGCTTACCGCTCGATCATATGTTGGGTGAAGAGGGCGGTGGTTTTGCGGTAGCGCAGGCACGCCTTGGAGGCGGTCGTGTGCATCATGCGATGCGCACCGTCGGCCAGTGTCGTCGCGCGTTGGAGATGATGTGCGAGCGCGCACTGAGCCGACGCACGCAAGGCACGTTGCTGGCGGACAAGGGCGCCGTACAACAGATGATTGCCGACAGTCAGATCGAACTCGAGCAATTCCGTCTGCTGGTCATCAATACCGCATGGCTGATTGATCATAGCCACGATAATCCGAAAGTTGCGCGCGCCCATATTTCGATGGTGAAAGTGGCGATGGCAAAAATTTATCACGACATCGTGCAACGGTCATTGCATGTGCACGGCTCGCTCGGCACCACGCTGGAAACACCGCTCGCCATGATGTGGATGAATGTGCCGGCACTCGCGCTCGCGGATGGGCCGACCGAAGTGCATCGCGCCACTGTCGCGAAATCACTGCTGAAAAAATTCAAACCGGCGCCGGGCCTGTTCCCGACGGAACATATTCCGCCGAAAATTGAAGCGGCGCGCAAACGTTACGCCCACATTCTGAACGATCAATAAAAGGTAGCTGCTGTGGACAAACTGTTTGATTTCACCGGCAAGGTTGTCCTTGTCACCGGCGGCAGCCGCGGCCTCGGTTATCAGATGATCAAGGCCTTCGCAGAACGCGGCGCCGATGTCGTGATCGCGAGTCGCAAAATAGAAACCTGCGAAGAAGTGGCGCGCGAGATGGAAGCGCTTGGTCGTCGTGCCCTGGCGATTGCCTGTCACGTCGGCAATTGGGATGACATCGATCGCATGATCGAAGTGGTTTATGCCAGGTTCGGTCGCATTGATATCCTCGTCAACAACGCCGGGTTATCACCGCTGGCACCGTCGTCGCACGAGACCAGCGAAGCGCTGTTCGACAAGGTGATCGATATCAATTTCAAAGGTCCGTTCCGACTCGCATCGCAGGTTGCGGCGCGGATGATGGCGGGCGAGGGTGGCAGCATTATCAACGTCAGCAGCACCGGCGCATTGCGACCGCCAGCCAATCTCGCGCCGTATGCCGGAGCGAAAGCCGGCCTGAATGCGATGACGGAATCGTTCGCACAGGAGTATGGTCCGAAGGTGCGGGTGAATACGTTGTCACCGGGTCCGTTCCTGACCGATATTTCAAAGGCGTGGGCGCCCGAGAATCGCGAGAAGGTGGTCAGTGCAATTGGCCGGCCCGGCTATCCCGAAGAGATCATTACCGCGGCGTTGTTTCTCGCGAGTCCGATGTCGAGTTTTACGACCGGTGCATTGGTGCGTGTCGACGGTGGTTTGCCGTAGATAGTGGGCGCTCATTGCTTTAAATGGTTTATTTCAATAATGCGAATGGGTTTTCATCATGAGCAGTGATTCAAACGCGCAGATCGATATCGGCGCGCTGGTACACAAAGAAAAACTGCAGCCGTGGCTCGATGCGAATATTCCCGAGCTGGGCAGCGGTCCGCTCACCGCGAAATTAATCAGCGGTGGCACATCGAATGTCATTCTTGGTCTCAATCGTGGCGAGGACATCACCATGGTGATGCGGCGTCCTCCCGCCGATCCGCCGCCGGGTAGCAAAAAGGCTATCGAGCGCGAAGCGACGTTGTTGAGTGCGCTGGGCACGACGTCGGTGCCGCATCCGAAGGTTTTTGGCAAATGTTTCGATCCCGAATTGATCGGCAGCAGTTTCTACATTATGGAGCTGGTGAACGGTTGGGCGCCGGAATTGAATAATCGCAATTGCCTGTTCAATCCGCCGTTCGATAAAGCACCGCTGCTGGCCGATCTGGCGCATGCGATGGTCGATGGCCTGATTGCTCTTGCCAATGTCGAT
>JBEVMI010000028.1:0-13950 GCA_040508685.1 Spongiibacteraceae bacterium | reverse complement strand
CCCGCATTTTTTGCGATCAGGCCAATTTCGGTTTTGCTGTACCCCATGTCGAGATAAAACGGCGTCGCCAGTGCAGTGCACAACGAGTCGCCGAGTTTGTAAAAGAAAATAAAACCGAGAATCCACAGCGCCTGCGACCAGCCAGCGCGGCCGATAAATTCGCGAAAGGGTTCGACGACTGCGGCGCGCAAGGTTTTCGGCTGCCGCCCCGGATTGACCGGCTCCGCCACACACAACGTCATCGCCAGACCCGGCAGTACAAACAACGCCGTGATCATGAACACCTGCGACCATGGCAGATGATCCGCAAGAATCAGCGACAATGAACCCGGCACCAGCCCGGCGATGCGATACGCGGAAATATGAATGCTGTTGCCGAGCCCCAGCTCTTCATCTTTCAATATTTCGCGGCGATAGGCATCCAGGGCGATATCCAGCGTCGCCGAAAACAGCGCAACCGCCAGCGCGACCAGTGTCACCGGATGCAACAGAAAAACACTCAACGTCGCCCAGTCGCCACCGGGGGCGCGCAGTCCCGACGGCGACATGCTGCCCAATACCGCAATGGCGATCAGCAACCCCACCTGCGCCAGTACCATCCAGCCACGCCGCCGCCCCAACGGCAGGCTGTAGCGATCGATCAGCGGCGACCACAGAAATTTCCATGTGTATGGCAACTGGATCAACGCCAGCAGGCCGATCGCCTTCAAATCGATGTTTTCGCTGCGCAACCACGCCGGCACCAGATTCAATAAAAAAAACAGCGGCAGCCCGGAACTGAAACCCGTGAACACACAGATCAGCATGCGCCGATTGAAAATGGTTTGAATCAATTCTGCGCGCGAGGGTCGATGCTGCGTTGATTCCGATTGTTGCATTAGGGATTTGCCCCGGGCCGTCAAAGCGCGAAATGGAGTGAGTTAAGCGAAAGCCTGGCCAGTTTTGGCAAATGTGCCGGGTTTTGCAACAATGCTGTCCATATTCGCCATTCCCCGCACGCAGACCACAACGATAAAACCCTCAGGACCCGGCATGCCGTTTCATATCGAAGTGAATCACCTGTGCAAACAGTTCGGCGATATCGTCGCTGTCGACGACGTTTCGTTCGGGATTCGCGAGGGCTGCTGTTTTGGCCTGCTCGGTCCCAATGGCGCCGGTAAAACCACGACGATTGAAATCATCGAAGGCATCAAAACACCAAGCTCCGGTGTCGTGTTATACCGCGGCCAGCCGCGCACACCGCAATTTTCCCAGCAGGCCGGCATTCAATTTCAATCGACAGCGCTGATGGATTTTCTCAGCGTCAGTGAAGTCCTGCGTTTGTTCGGCAGCCTGTATCGCCATACGGTGCCCGCCGCTGAACTCACCGCACTGTGCCAACTGGAGGAATTTCTCGAACGTCCCGCCAACAAACTCTCCGGCGGCCAGAAACAGCGGCTGCTGCTGGCGCTGGCGTTGATCAACGATCCCGCAATCGTGTTTCTAGACGAACCGACCACCGGCCTCGATCCACAGGCGCGACGCAATTTCTGGACCCTGATCGACAGCATCAAGGCCGCCGGCAAAACCGTGGTGCTGACCACACACTATATGGATGAAGCGGAAATTCTCTGCGACGAACTGGTGATCATGGATCACGGCCGCATCGTCGACCAGGGTTCGCCGCGCGCGCTGCTGGATAGACATCTGCCATTAAAACGCGTGCATGTGGATTGGCGCGGCGCGCAGACACCGGCACTCACCAGCGGCGCGTGCGAACGTCACAACGGCGAATTGCGCATCGAAACGGCGTCGGTCGAAATCACGCTGCAAGAGCTGATCGCGCTGCAGGTGGATCTGTCCACGCTGCGGGTGCACAACCCGACACTCGAAGATCTGTTTCTGAAACTCACCGGGCATCGGCTAAGGGAATAAGTGGATCATGCGAGCTTTTCTGGCCTTACTGCGCGCACGCAATATCGAATTCTTTCGCGACCGCTCGGCGCTGGCGTGGTCGTTTCTGTTTCCGATGCTGATGATCATCGGTTGTGCGATTGCGTTTTCGAAACCCGACCCCGCTGTATTTCGCATCGGCCTGCACGGCGATATCGCCGCGCTGCAAAAACGCGAATGGCTACGGCCGGATTATCTGGAGAAAATTTCGTTCGACCATCTCGAAACGGCGCAACAGCGCGTGCAGCACCATCAGATCGACCTGCTCATTTCTATCGAGGGGACGGCCAGCGACGGCTCGCGTTACTGGAGCAATCCGGAATCGAAGCGCAGCCAGGCACTGCTGCAGTTGCTGGGCACCCCGCTCGCGACCGAATTTCACGCCGCAACACTGCACGGGCGCCCGGTGCGTTACGTCGACTGGGTGATGCCGGGTGTGCTCGGCATGAACATGATGTTCGGCGCGCTGTTCGGTGTCGGTTACGTGATCGTGCGTTATCGCCAGAACGGTGTATTAAAACGTTTGCAGGCGACGCCGGTAAAACCGCTGGAATTTATCGCTGCGCAACTGGTGTCGCGCCTGTGGATTGTGGCCGGCGTCAATCTGACGATTTTTATCGCCTGCAAATTCCTGCTCAATCTGCTGGTACTCGGCAGCCTGGCGCTAATGCTGCTGATTTTTGTGGCGGGCGCGCTGGCCATGATTTCACTCGGCCTGCTGATCGCCAGCCGCACCGCCAGCGAGGAGTTCGCCGGCGGCCTGCTCAATCTCGCGACCTGGCCGATGATGTTTTTATCGGAGGTGTGGTTTTCGCTCGACAACGCGCCGGTCTGGCTGCAGCGCGCCGCCGACCTGATGCCACTGACGCATGTCGTCAAAGCCGCCCGCGCGGTAATGATCGAAGGCGCCGGCTTTAACGACATCAGCGGGCACCTGCTGGTGCTACTCATCACCACCGTGGTCTGCATGGCAGCGGCGGCAAGGCTGTTTCGCTGGCACACGGTCAAGTAAATACCCACTCACCCTCCTGCAACTTTTACGAAGCACTTGTAATTTTTCCAAATTTTGCGTTTCAGAATGTTCATTTATTGCGGTTTTAAACCGTCTTACAAAAAAGTAAAAGTCGTTCGAATCAAAGGGATTGTGCGTCATTTCCCGAGTGGCATAATCGGGCGAAGGTGCAACGCCGACCCGATTTTCGTGCCAGGTTAATTCCGGCGTGCATATTGATTACTTATTTCCGTTTTTAGTCTTTTATACCTCCCCTATTGCTCCCTATCCGAGGCGTGTCATGGAAGCTGTGCAAGAAAAAATCGATCCCAGCGTCGTCGACGCGGATATGGAACTGATCTTTACGGCATTAAAAGCCTTTGAGCGCGGCGATACCTCCGCGCGCCTGCCCGGAAACTGGGGGGGCGTCTCCGGAAAAATCGCCACCACATTTAATGAGATCGCGCAGCGCGGCGCGCAGGTATCGGCCGAAATGCAGAACGTCGATCGCGGCGTGCGGCGCGGCAAATTGCCTCAGGTCGCCATCGGCGGGCGACCGCAGGGGTTCTGGCGCGACACCATCGACACCACGAATCAATTGATCCAGCAAGCGGAAGAATTGCAGGACAACACCAGGGCTGTGCACACCGCGCTCGCGGCACTGCGCAAAGGCGATGTCGATGTGCGCCTGCCGGAGGACTGGCAGGGGCTGCCCGGCAAAGTCGCGGATGCGTTCAATCATGTCGTCGAACAGAACGTGCGCATGACCGCCGAGTTGTCGCGCCTGCGTCGCGTGGTAGGTAAGGAAGGCAAACTCAAGGAGCGCGCGAATTTTCCGGATGCCACTGGCTTCTGGCGCGATTCGGTCGACGCGATCAATGCCTTGATCGGCGATCTGGTACATCCGACCTCCGAAGTGGCGCGGGTAATCGGCGCGGTGGCCGAAGGCGATCTGTCGAAAAGTATGGCGCTCGAAGCCGACGACCGCCCGCTTGAAGGCGAATTCCTGCGCACGGCAAAAATCATCAACAAGATGGTGGAACAGCTCGGCACCTTCGCCGCCGAAGTAACGCGCGTGGCGCGCGAAGTCGGCACCGACGGCAAACTCGGCGGACAGGCCGACGTACAGGGCGTGGCGGGAACCTGGAAGGATTTGACCGACTCGGTCAACTCGATGGGCTCCAACCTCACTGCGCAGGTGCGCAATATCGCCGAGGTCACCACGGCGGTCGCAGCCGGTGACTTGTCGAAAAAAATCACCGTCGACGTAAAAGGCGAAATTCTCGATTTGAAAAACACCATAAACACCATGGTGGACCAGTTGCGTTCGTTCGCCTCCGAAGTAACACGGGTGGCGCGTGAAGTAGGTACGGAAGGAAAACTCGGTGGCCAGGCCGATGTGCAAGGTGTGGCAGGTACCTGGAAAGATTTGACCGACAACGTGAACTTTATGGCGGGCAACCTGACCTCGCAGGTGCGCAAGATCGCCGACGTAAACAAAGCGGTAGCGGCCGGCGACTTGTCGAAAAAAATCACCGTCGACGTGAAGGGCGAAATTCTCGATCTGAAAAACACCATCAACACGATGGTGGATCAGTTGCGTTCGTTCGCCTCCGAAGTAACGCGCGTCGCGCGCGAGGTCGGTACGGAAGGCAAACTCGGCGGTCAGGCCGATGTACAGGGCGTGGCCGGTACCTGGAAGGATTTGACCGACTCCGTCAATTCGATGGGCTCCAACCTCACGGCGCAGGTACGGAATATTGCGGAGGTAACTACCGCGGTGGCGGCCGGTGATTTGTCGAAAAAAATCACCGTCGACGTAAAAGGCGAAATTCTCGAATTGAAAAACACCATCAACACGATGGTGGATCAGTTGTCATCGTTCGCATCGGAAGTAACGCGGGTTGCGCGTGAGGTCGGCACCGAAGGCAAACTCGGCGGACAGGCCGACGTGCAGGGCGTGGCCGGTACCTGGAAGGATTTGACCGACTCAGTTAACTCGATGGGTTCCAACCTGACCGCACAGGTACGGAATCTTGCCGAGGTGACCACGGCGGTGGCGGCTGGCGACTTGTCGAAAAAAATCACCGTCGATGTGAAAGGCGAAATTCTCGAATTAAAAAACACCATCAACACGATGGTGGATCAGTTGCGGTCGTTCGCATCGGAAGTAACGCGGGTGGCGCGCGAGGTCGGCACCGAAGGCAAACTCGGCGGGCAGGCCGACGTGCAGGGTGTGGCCGGTACCTGGAAGGATTTGACCGACTCCGTCAATTCGATGGGTTCCAACCTCACCGCGCAGGTACGGAATATCGCCGAGGTAACGACGGCGGTGGCGGCCGGTGACTTGTCGAAAAAAATCACCGTCGATGTGAAGGGCGAAATTCTCGAATTGAAAAACACCATCAACACGATGGTGGATCAGATGCGTTCGTTCGCGACGGAAGTAACGCGGGTAGCGCGCGAGGTCGGCACGGAAGGCAAACTCGGCGGGCAAGCCGATGTACAGGGCGTGGCCGGTACCTGGAAAGATCTCACCGACGACGTGAACTTTATGGCGGGCAACCTGACCTCGCAGGTGCGCAATATCGCCGACGTAACCAAGGCTGTAGCGGCTGGTGACTTGTCGAAAAAAATCACCGTCGACGTGAATGGTGAAATTCTAGAATTGAAAAACACCATCAACACGATGGTGGATCAGTTGCGTTCGTTCGCATCGGAAGTGACGCGCGTCGCGCGCGAGGTGGGCACCGAAGGAAAACTCGGCGGTCAGGCCGATGTACAGGGTGTCGCCGGCACCTGGAAAGATTTGACCGACAATGTGAACTTTATGGCGGGCAACCTGACCTCGCAGGTGCGCAATATCGCCGACGTGACCAAGGCGGTGGCCGCCGGCGACCTCGGCAAAAAAATTACCGTCGACGTGAAGGGTGAAATTCTCGAATTGAAAATCACCATCAACACGATGGTGGATCAATTGTCGTCGTTCGCGTCGGAAGTGACACGCGTCGCGCGCGAAGTGGGCACCGAAGGCAAACTCGGCGGGCAGGCGTACGTGCAGGGTGTCGCCGGCACCTGGAAGGATTTGACCGACTCCGTCAATTCGATGGGCTCGAACCTCACCGCGCAGGTACGCGGTATTGCCAAGGTCGTCACCGCAGTGGCAACCGGCGATCTCGAACAGAAACTCACAGTGGAAGCAAAAGGTGAAATCGCGGCACTCGCCGACACCATCAACGGCATGACCGATACACTCGCGACCTTCGCCGACCAGGTAACGACGGTGGCGCGCGAAGTGGGCGTTGAAGGCAAACTCGGCAACCAGGCGAAAGTGCCCGGCGCTGCCGGCACCTGGAAAGGCCTCACCGAAAACGTTAACCAGCTTGCGGCCAACCTGACCACACAGGTACGTGCAATCGCCGAAGTGGCAACTGCGGTGACGCAGGGCGACTTGACGCGTTCGATCACGGTGGAGGCGCTCGGCGAAGTCGCCGCGTTGAAAGACACCATCAACGAAATGATCCGCAACCTGAAAGATACGACGCAGGTCAACACCGAACAGGATTGGTTGAAAACCAACCTCGCGAAATTCTCGCGGATGTTGCAGGGCCAAAAAGATTTGATGGCGGTGGGACGCTTGATTCTGTCGGAACTGGCACCTGTGGTCGGCGCACAACAGGCAGAATTTTATGTGCTCGACGCATCGCGTGATTTATTGCGACTGAAACTGATCGCGAGTTACGCCTCGTCCGGGCACGGTTCGCATGGCAAAGAAGTTGAACTCGGCCAGGGCATCGTCGGCCAATGCGCTTACGACAAGAAAAAAATCCTGCTCAACGATGTCGGCGGTGAACCGTTCCGCGTCAGCTCGGGTTTGATCGAAACCCAGCCGCAAAATATTCTGGTGCTGCCGATTATTTTCGAAGGTTATGTGAAAGGCGTGATGGAACTGGCGTCACTGGAAACCTTCAACCCGATTCACCAGGCCTTCCTCGACCAGCTCACGGAAAGTATCGGCATCGTTATCAACACCATCGAAGCGAACATGCGCACCGAGGGTTTGCTGACACAGTCGCAATCGCTGGCGCAGGAGCTGCAAAGCCGGCAACAGGAACTGCAACAAACCAACCAGGAACTGCAGGAAAAAGCGCGCCTGCTGGCGCACCAGAACCAGGAGGTCGAGCGCAAAAACCAGGAGGTGGAACAGGCGCGGCAGGCACTCGAAGAAAAAGCCGAACAATTGGCGCTGACATCGAAATACAAATCCGAATTCCTCGCCAACATGTCGCACGAATTGCGCACGCCGCTCAACAGCCTTCTGATCCTGTCCGACCAGCTGTGCAGAAACCCGGACGGCAACCTGACCGGCCGCCAGATCGAATTTTCAAAAACGATTCACTCGTCGGGCAACGATCTGCTGGCGTTGATCAACGACATTCTCGACCTGTCCAAAATCGAATCGGGCACCGTCGAGGTGGATGTCGGCGAACTGCGGCTCACCGATCTCTCGCTGTATGTCGAACGCACCTTCCGCCATGTCGCGGAATCGAAAACCGTCAGCTTCTCCATTCAACCTACCGCCGATCTGGCACCGTCGATTTTCACAGACGTAAAACGTCTGCAGCAGATTCTGAAAAACTTGTTGTCGAACGCCTTCAAATTTACCCATCAGGGCGATGTCACGCTCTCGATCGAAAAAGTCACCTCGGGCTGGTCGTACGATAACGACGACCTGAATCGCGCGCAGCAGGTGCTGGCGTTTTCCGTCACCGATACCGGAATTGGCATTTCTCCCGAGAAGCAGCAGATTATTTTCGAAGCGTTCCAACAGGCCGACGGCAGCACCAGCCGCACATACGGCGGCACCGGTCTCGGTCTGGCGATCAGCCGCGAATTGTCGAAATTGTTGGGCGGTGAAATCCGTCTGGTCAGCGCGCCCGGCAAAGGCAGCATCTTTACGTTATTTCTGCCGCAGTCGTATGCACAGCCGCGTTCGCTGCGCAAAAGCGCTTCGTTCAATGAGCGGCGCGACCTCGAAGACAACATTGCCGCGGGCATTGGGCACACCGCGCAGATCCTCGATTTGCGCATCGCCGCCGAACAGCGCCGCACGGTGCAATTGCCACCGCCATTGGCCGACGCCGGACTGGCAACGCTGGTCAACGAGCTCGGCGATGACCGCGACATCATTCAGCAGGGCGATCCGATCCTGCTGATCGTTGAAAACGATATCGGCTTTGCGAAATTTTTGCTGGAGGCGGCACGCGAAAACGGTTTCAAAGTTTTGGTGACATCGCTGGGCGCTGTCGCGCTGGCGCTGACGCGCGAATTCAAGCCCAGTGCAATCACTCTCGATATGGTGTTGCCCGACATGCAGGGCTGGCGAGTGCTCGATCGCCTGAAACACGATTTGCAGACCCAGCATATTCCGGTGTGCGTGATTTCCACGGATGAATCGCGCCAGCGCGCGCTGCAATCCGGCGCATTGAATTTTGTCGCCAAGCCAATTCAGTCGCGCGACGTGCTCGATCAGACGCTGGTGCATTTGTACGATTACACCCATCGCCATCGCCACGCGCTGCTGATCATGCCGGAATCGTCAGACCGGGAAACGCTGGTCGACTATCTGCGCGATGATGATATCGAAGTGACTCTGGCCGACGATGTCAGTGCGCTCGAATATCTGCAAACGCGGGAATTCGATTGTGTCGCGCTGCAGCCCGGCCAATCGCAATTGACACTGGCCGACCTCACCAGTGCCCTGCGCGCAGACATTACGGAAAATGAAAACACAACCGACGATCAACCCGTTGCACCGTTGTCATTATTGCTTTACGGCGCCGTTGAAACCATAAGCGACCTCACCATCTGGCAATACGCGCAGGAGTCCTTTCTGGTCCGGCAGGCGACGTCGCTGCCGCAGTTGCTCGATCAGATCGTCAGCGTATTGCACACCAGCTTTATCCGCATGCCGGAATCACAACGCCAACTGCTGGAAAAATTCCGTCAGGTCGATCAACCTCTGCGCGGTAAAAAAGTACTGATCGTCGATGACGACATGCGCAATATTTTCGCGCTGGCGGCAGTTGTTGAGGAGTACGGCATGAATCACGTCTGGGCGGAGAACGGTCTCGACGCGATTCGCATCGTGGAGAGCGATGCCGATGTCGACGTCGTGCTGATGGATATCATGATGCCGGAAATGGACGGCATGGCCACCATGCAGGCGATTCGCAAATTACCGGCTGGCCGCGACCTGCCGATGATTGCGGTAACTGCGAAGGCAATGAAAGGCGACCGCGAAAAATGTATCGCTGCGGGCGCCTGGGATTATTTGTCGAAGCCGGTTAACACGACAGATCTGCTGACGGTGCTGCGCGCGTGGCTACATTGCTGAAAGACTCGAATCACATGCCCATAAATCCGATGACTACATCAGATACGTCGAAGGTCAACATTCTGATCGTCGACGATTTACCCGAAAAAATACTGGTGTTCGAGACCGTGCTGGAGGAGCTGCGGGAAAATATCATCAGCGTCAATTCCGGTCGCGAAGCCTTGCAGCAGATATTGCAGCACGATTTTGCGGTGATCCTGCTCGACGTCAACATGCCGGACATCGACGGCTTCGAAACCGCGTCGCTGATCCGGCAATATCACAAAACCAAAAAAACACCGATTATTTTCATCACGGCGTATATCGACGATATGCAGACCGCGCGCGGTTATGCGCTCGGCGCCGTCGACTATATTTCGGCGCCGGTGGTACCTGAAATTTTGCGCTCAAAGGTGCAAGTGTTTGTCGATCTGCACCGTATGCATTTGCAATTGCAACAGCAGGCAGTGGAGCGCGAAGCGCTGGCACACGCCGAGGCTGCGCGCGCCAGTGCCGAAGCCGCGACACGCCGCGCCGATCTGCTCGCCGATGCCAGCCATACGCTGAGCAAATCGCTCGACGCCGATGCCACCGCCGACGAGTTGCTGCAATTTATTACCCGCGCAGCAGCCGACACCGCGATCGTCGCCTTTACCGATGCGCACGAAGAAATTCACAGTGTGAAACTGGCGCAGCGTCGTCCCCGCTATGAGCAGCGCACATTGACGACGTTGCCGGATTTTTTGCGCGACGCCATGCTCGCCGCCGACGCGGGCTGGGACCCGGTGATTTTTGCCGAACCGCGCGATCTGCAGTTTTGCGATAGCGCCACGGCAGAAAACATCACCCTGCACGCCGCGCGCTGCACGTTGTTTCCGGTGGCATTGGGTTCGCGTATCAAAGGCGCATTGGTACTGATCGATGTCGATGACACCCCAAAATTTCCCGCCGACATTTCATTAGTGCGCGAAGTGATGAGCCGTGCGGCGATCGCGTTCGAAAATGCCTTGCTGTATCGCACCATACTTGATGGCGATCGCCGCAAGGGCGAATTTCTGGCGATGCTGGCGCACGAACTGCGCAATCCGCTCGCACCGATTCGCAATGCGGTACGCATCCTCGAATATGTCCAAGAGCGCGAACCGAATGTGGTCTGGGCCGCTGAAATCATCGGCCGGCAAGTCGACCACATGGCGAGGCTAATGGACGATCTGCTCGATGTTTCGCGCATCGGGCAAGGTAAATTGACGCTCGATATCAAAACGATTTTTGTCGCGGACTTTATTCAATATTCGGTTGAGGCCGTGCAACCCCTGATCGCCGAACGCGGCCATCAACTCACGGTTGAATTGCCAGCATTTCCCGTTGCCGTACAGGGCGATACAGTTAGACTTGCGCAGGTGATCTCCAACCTGCTGCATAACGCCGCCAAATACAGTCCGCGCGAGAGCTCCATTGAAGTAATCGCAACTTTTAGCGACGGAGTCGCGCGCATCGCGGTGCGCGATAACGGCGATGGCATCAGTGCCGAACTTTTACCGAATATATTCGACATGTTTACGCAAGGTGAAAAATCCATCGATCGCATTCACGGCGGCCTCGGTGTCGGTCTCACGCTGGTAAAAAATCTGATTGAGTTGCACGGCGGTGGCATCGAAGTGCGCAGCAACGGTGCCGGCAGCGGCGCCGAATTTATTGTGCAATTACCCGCGCGCCGCACTTTTGCCGTCGCCGAATCCAAAAAAACGTTGTCGGTAGTGAGCAGTCAGCAACAGCATCGGGTACTGGTGATCGACGATTTGGTCGAATCCGCCGAAAGCATGGCGTGCCTGCTGCGACTGAAAGGTTACGATACCGCAGCGGTCTTCGATGGCCCCAGTGGGATCGAACAGGCCCGCGAATTTGCCCCCGATGTCATTCTGCTGGATATCGGCATGCCGGGCATGGATGGTTATGAAGTGGCGCGACGCCTGCGCGCACAACCGACCGACGCAAGGCGCCCGCTGTTAGTCGCACTCACGGGCTATGGCGCAGAAGAAGATCGACAACGTGCCACGGCGGCTGGGTTCGATGCACATTTCGTCAAACCGGTGGAAATCGAAAGCCTATTGGCCGCGATCAATAGTTACTGCGGCGAAAATCCGCTGCTCTCCAACGCTGCCAAGTCGTCGCATTAACGCAATGCCTATCAACGTAAATGCAGTCAGCCTTCCCTGGAAGACGCAAATATCAGCAAGGCAAAACATTTTGCAATCAGCTCCATAGTGGGTCAGGTCAGTGCGGCTGTAGACTTCACACTCACCTGTTCATGCCGCTCGGGAAATTGTCATGGAACAAAAGCCACCCCTCCCCCCTTTCACGCGCGACACCGCCATCCAGAAAGTGCGTATGGCCGAGGACGCCTGGAATTCGCGCGATCCTGATCGAGTCGCACTGGTGTATACCGACGACACCCGCTGGCGCAACCGCGTCGAATTTCCCGTCGGAAGGCAGCAGGTGCGCGAATTTCTGCAACGCAAATGGGCGCGTGAACTCGATTATCGATTGATCAAAGAGTTGTGGGCATTTACCGATAATCGCATCGCCGTGCGTTTTGCGTATGAATGGCACGACGCTTCGGGGCAGTGGTTTCGCAGCTACGGCAACGAAAACTGGGAGTTCAACGAACACGGTTTTATGCAGCGGCGTTACGCCAGCATCAACGATCTGCCAATCAAGGAAGCAGAACGCAAATTTTTCTGGCCACTGGGTCGACGCCCCGACGATCATGCCGGCCTGAGCGATTTGGATTTATAAATTTTTAATCTCTAAAGTTGGTGTACTGCAGCGGCTGGTCCAGTTTCTGTGCGCGCAACAGTGTCATCACTTCCTGCAGGTCATCGCGTTTTTTGCCGGTGACGCGCACCTGCTGATCCTGAATCTGGGTGGTGACCTTGATTTTGCTGTCCTTGATCAGCTTGACGATTTTTCGTGCGAGTTCCGGCTCCAGCCCATTCTTGAGTTTGACGACCTGTTTCACCAGCTTGCCGGAGCCTTGCGAATCCTCCACCGTCATCGCCAACGGGTCGATTTTGTTTTTGATCAGGCACGCGCGCAGCATGTCTTCCATTTGTTCGAGCTGCATGTCGGATTCGGCGAAGACGGTGATGTCGAGTTTGTCGCGTTCGAAACGCGCCTCCACACCCTTGAAGTCGAAACGGGTTTCGATCACGCGACTGGCCTGATCGACGGCATTGGTCAGTTGGTGCAGATCGACTTCGGAAACCACATCGAACGAAGGCATAGACAATTCCTCACAGAAAAATGCAACAGGCACGTAACCAAGCAGGCAAAACTAAGCAGGCAGGATTGCAACGCGCCAGACGCGGAATGGCCGCGAGTTTACCATTGCTCATTCGCCATTGCCGCTGCACCATAACCCACCCGGCAGGCCCTAACCAATCAGGCCTTTTTTCAGGTGATTGCCTTTGTCCGCAACCTCATCGCAAGCCCCACCGCATTGGTTTGTACTCGGCGCGGGTTCCATCGGCTGCCTCTACGCCGCTTATTTGCAGCGGGCCGGCATCACCGCGGCGTTGCTGCTGCGCGATCAGGTGCGGCTGCAGCAATTCCACGATGCCGGCCTGACCCTGCAGATCGATGACATCCACTGGCCGGTGCCGATCGCCGCACAGGTCATCGACCCCAGCGCCGCAACACCGCGAATCAGACATCTGCTGTTGTGCACGAAGGCGCACCACAGCGTTGCCGCGATCACAGCGATACAGGCCGCACTCGCCGCTGACGCCACCGTCGGGTTATTGCAGAACGGCATGGGCGTGCGCGAGGAATTGCAGCCCTTGCTGCCACGCGCCACCTTCTTCCACGCGCTCAGCACCGAAGGGGCGTGGCAGCCGCAGCGGTTTCATGTCATGCATGCAGGACGCGGCGAAACGGTGGTCGGTGAAGTGGCCGCTGATGAAACACCTGGCAGAAAAACCAGCGGCAACGCGGCAGCGACCGACTTCGCCGCCGAGTTACACCGCAGCGGTTTGAATGCGCGCGCCGTCGCCGATATCGAATCGCGCCTCTGGCAAAAGCTGGCAGTGAATTGCGTGATCAATCCACTGACGGCATTGCACCGCTGCCGCAATGGCGCATTGCTGGACCTGCCCGACCTGTCGCCGCAGCTCACGGCTATCTGCGGCGAAATAACCGCCGTTGCTGGCGCCACCGGCATCGCACTGGAAGCGGCGCAACTGTCAGAAAAAGTTCGCGACGTCATCCGCGGCACCGCGGCCAACCGCTCTTCGATGCTGCAGGATATCGAGGCCTGCCGCAGCACCGAGATCGACTACCTCAACGGTTTTGTCGTCCGTCAGGCACGGCGTTACGGCATCGACGCGGCGGCCAATGCGCACTTACTGGCCGCCGTCAACGTGCAGGAAACCAACACCAACCGGCAAATCTGACCATTTCATTTGCAGACTTTCGAATGTCGCGCATACTTCGGTCCGGCACCGAAAGCCCTTCAGCACTATGGCTCGGCACAATAAATAACAGGGCAGGATCGCACCCAGGGAATCGACACCATGCAACGGAGTTTCTATCGCCCGAGCCAAAAAAATCTCAAACAGCTCAGTATCCTGCTCAGCGTGATTCTTCTCTCCCT
>JBEVMI010000024.1:0-6206 GCA_040508685.1 Spongiibacteraceae bacterium | reverse complement strand
GGAGAAATTGCCCGGGTACAAACTCCAGCCGCCGTCATCGCTTTTCAGCCAGCCGCTCGACGCACTGGTACCGCCATCGACATTCAACACCGCCCCCGTCACGTAATTTGCCATTCTCGACGCCAGAAATACTGCAGCACTCGCAATTTCATCGACGATGCCATCGCGCCCCAGCGGAATATATTTGCTGCGCCGCGCGACGGTATCAGCCGTATAAAAACCGGGATTCATGGTACGGGCACCTTCGGTATCGACGATATCCGGCGCGATCGTATTGACGCGAATACCATGCTCCGCCAACTCCAGCGCGGTAGTGCGGGTAAAACTGTTCATCGCCGCCTTGCACGCCGCATACACGGAAAACATCGGCGCTGCGCGCTGGCCTTCGATGCTGGTGATATTGATGATATTGCCACCCTGCCCGCGGTCGATCATCGCGCGTGCAGCAGCTTCGGTACAGGCCAGTAGATTCATCAGGTTGATCTGCACATGGCGTTCGCGGCTGCGTTCGCTCAGATCCATAAAACGCGAGGAGCGCACGCCGCCGACATTGTTGACGAAAATATCGAGACGACCGAAATGTGCAATGGTTTTCGCGACCATCGCCTTGATCTGTTCCTTATCCATCACATCGGTGGCAACAACCAGTACCTGCCGGCCCTGCTCGCGGATCAGCGCCGCCGTTTTTTCCGCCGCGGCAACATCGATGTCGGCGATGACAATATGCGCGCCGAAACTGGCAAGTCCCTTGGCAATGCCAGCACCGATGCCCATTGCACCACCGGTAACCACGGCCACCTGATCAGTCAGTAAAATATCGTTGGGAGAAATCATAAGAAGTACTCGTATCATAGATAGACGACACGAGTTTACCGCGGCAATTGTTAAGCGCGACCAGCCCGCGCCAAACGCGACTAACGACCGGCGCAATCACCCACGTAAATCAGCCGACCAGCAGCTCCGGATCGACCACTGAGAAAAAAACTTCGCCGGCTTTTTCCATATGTTTCCGCCAGTGGCGCTCCGCCGCGTCGGCAGAGCCCTTTTCGATCAGCTCGGTGAGGCGTTGCGAAGAGCGAAACGCCGTAGCGACGAATTCGTCGTACACACCGGGCGCCAACTTGGGTTTGAAAGCCCAGTGCAATTTGGATATTTGAACCTGCAAAATCTTGCGTATGGAAATTGTCATGATTTGCAGGGTTTGGTTACCGC
Source organism: Spongiibacteraceae bacterium (assembly GCA_040508685.1). Classification (GTDB taxonomy): domain Bacteria; phylum Pseudomonadota; class Gammaproteobacteria; order Pseudomonadales; family CAMLJR01; genus CAMLJR01. The sequence continues at coordinate 4,994 of JBEVMI010000024.1, read as the reverse complement.
AGCTCGCCAGCAAGACAAAATGAAACTCGTTGATTGCGTCTGCAATCGCGAGCTCATCGCCAGCCTCCAGCAGGACACGAGACTGTTCGAGATGGGCACGCAAGGCAGCGCCGGCCCTCTGAGAATTGTGCTGCGCGGCGTAACGCGCGGCCGGTGGCTCGATCAGCGTATTCGCTGTATAGAAATCGCCGATCGTCGCACGCTGCATCTGCAGTGACACCAGCGTCGCCTGGCCCATCGCATGGTCCCGCCGACCGGTGATGACGGCACCGCCGTGTGCGCCGCGTTTGACCTGGACGAAATGCTCCGACTCCAGTAGTCGCAGCGCCTCGCGAATCACTCCGCGCGACACGCCGAACTGCGCGATCAATTCCAGTTCCTGCGGTAGACGATCCCCCTCGTTGAGGGTGCCATCGATAATCGATTTGCGAATTTGTGTCGCCACCATTTCCGCCATTTTCGGGAGGCGCACTGGCGTAATGGTCATCTCCCCCTTGCCGACGTTGTCAGCGGCATCCTTTGATTTAGTTATTTTGGCCATAAAATTCCGTTATTTCCCGGGGAAACTGCGACAAGGCTACAGCCCGGTGCAGATATGCGACACTGCCGAAGCTTGTCAGGTTAAAACAATCATGATAATTATGATCACGATTAAAGCCGATCCACGACTCCGCTGCAATCGCGCCTCAACAACAATAAGGCGAAAACTAGCAAGCAGGTTATTAGTTCAATCCATCCAGTGTTACCCCAACGGGGTCCACGAAACCTCCAGCTCTGCGCTTACGATTTGTAGCGGGCGTACCTCGCTCATGCAAATCCTATAACAACAAACTCCATGCAAGGAAAACACCATGAGAAACCGCAATTACTGTTATGCCGCGGCTGCAGCAATTCCGCTGTTTTTAGCGCCGTTGACAACAGTGGCGCAAGACGGCGCCGCCAAACCCCGCGCACCCATCGAAGAAATTCTGGTCAGCGCGACCAAACGCGAAGAGAAACTGCAGGACGTTGCGGTATCGGTGACCGCACTATCGGCGGAATCCATGCAGAACATGGGTTTTCAAAGCATCACGCAACTGACGCAACAGGTTCCCAACTTTTCGGTGCAGGGCCTGTTCGGACCGAGCGGCCCGCCGTTCCTGAACATTCGCGGTGTCAGCTTCATCGATTACACCGACATGAATGAGTCGTCCATAGGCCTCTACGTCGACGAGATTTATCAGGGTGCCACTGCCGCGGCCGCCGGCCAGCTGTTCGACGTCCAACGCATGGAAATCCTGCGCGGCCCTCAAGGCACTCTGTTTGGCCGCAATACCACTGGCGGTCTTTTGCATTACATCTCGAAAAAGCCGACCAATGATTTCGAAGCGTATGCCAGCTATCAATATGGCTCGTACGAACAGAATGTGCTTGAAGCTGCAGCCGGCGGCCCGATTACCGACAACTGGCTGGCGCGAATTGCGTTCAAATCGAACCACGATGAAGGCTTCCAGAAAAACCGCGTCACCGGCGGTCGCTTGGGCGCGACTGATATCCAGGCAAGTCGATTTACAACTACGTGGGAAGCAACCGAGAACTTGTCGGCGACGCTGAGTTATCACTACGCCAAATCGGACGGTTCCATTCCGGGTTATGCCGTCTATGGCACTCGCACCGGCGCCGGTACGCCGAGCCTTGCCAATCTGTGTTCTCCCGATCAGGTCGACGCATCCGACTGCGTTGCCCGCAATGGTTTTCGCGATCCGAATCCCAGCCCGACGCACACCTATTCGGACATGAACGATCTCCCCAACGATTACACCGCCGATGGCGGTTATCTCAATATCGACTGGAATCTGGGCTGGGCCGATCTGACTGCCATCAGCGGTATTGAAAAATACAAACGCTTCAGCCTGCAGGATATCGACGCCTACGACAGCCCGATCGATCAGCTGGGCTTCTACGACAACAAGATGCGGCAGTTCTCGCAGGAAGTGCGCCTCGCCGGGGAATCCAGCAATATCAAATGGGTCGGTGGTTTGTTCTACTACAGCGACAACCGCGACACCCATAGCCAATATCAGATCAACCGCGCCATCTTGCTGCAAAGTTCGGCGGAAGGTGAAACCGAATCCAAAGCTGTTTTTGCGCAAGCGGATATTCCCCTGGCCGAGCAATGGACCTTCGTGGCCGGCGCCCGCTACACCTGGGAAGACCGCGACCTGATCGATTCCACCAATCGCAACGCGGCTGGAAACTCCGTGCTCTGTGCAGGCGATACGACCGGTGCCGGCTGCATCGTGATCCCGTCGTATTCAACCAACATTACCACCAACAAGCCGACCTACAAGGCCTCCCTGGAATGGCGCCCGAATACGGATGTGCTGACTTATCTGCAATTCACATCCGGCTTCAAGAGCGGCAGTTTCGGTGTATCGATTCCATCCAATGTCGCGGCCATTGGCCCGGTCGGCGCGGAAACGGTCGATGCCTGGGAGTTGGGTGCAAAAACCACTTGGTTGGACGGCCGCCTGCGCGCCAACGTGTCGGCTTTTTATTATGACTACGCGAACTACCAGGCCATCGTCGGCGGCACCAACTCCAGCGGTGTGCCGACATCGTTCTTCGTGAACGCCGGCGATGTGGACATTAAGGGCGCAGAAGCCGAGTTAACCTACGTTCCCATCGATCAACTCGAACTGAACCTTGGTCTGTCGACACTGTCGTCCGAAATCAGCGCACCGTCCAACCGCGTGATCGCGAATTACTACGGACAAAGCCTGCCAATCGATGGCAACGAGTTGCCCTCCGCGCCAGCTTATAGCGTGAACGGTTCGATCGCGTGGCATCAGGGGCTGGACGATTTAGGCATGCTGACATTCCAGACCAGCTTCAAGTATCAGGATGACGTCTATTTCAACATCGACAACAACCCGTTCAAGAAGCAGGACGCCTACGGGATCGTCAACTTCCGCATGATCTGGGAATCGGTGAGCGGTCGTTATCGCGGTGAAGCCTTCGTGGATAACGCCACGAACGAGGAATACCAAGTACACCGATTCCAGTCCGCCGGCTTCGATACGGCTTACGGAGGTTGGGGCATGCCGCGCTGGTACGGCGCTAAATTCACCGTTAAATACTGAGTCAGTCCGGCGGTCTGGCGTGCTACGCCAGCCGCCCAGCATTTCCTCCATCCTGGCGGAGCCCGCAGTTATCTCGCTCGCATTTCGGCTCCGTCCTTTTTCATCGCACCCTGTGTGTGAAAAACTCCGCTGTTGAATCACGAAGGAAGTACTTGTCATGTCCGGAACACATCCGTCCTACTGGGCTCGTGTAAGTCCCGACCGCGCAGCCTATATTGTCGCCAACACCGATCGCACCGTAACCTTTAGCGAGCTGGAAGAGCGCTCCAATCAAATCGCCCACCTGTTTCGTGCGCGCGGGCTCAAGCCCGGCGATCACATCGCATTGCAGATGGAGAACAACGAATATTTTTTCCAGATCAGCTGGGGTGCGCAGCGCGCAGGTTTGATTTACACGCCGATCCACTCGCATCTGCAGCGCGATGAAGTCGAATACATTCTCGACAATTGCAAAGCGCGTCTGTTTATCACTTCGGGAAAAATGCGCGATATCGCCATCGCTCTGCGCCGCGAAAAAATCCCGGTTGAGCACTTTTTCATGCTGAATGGCGAAGCGAGCAGTTACGAAGATTTTCTCGCCGCAGTCGCCGCACAACCAACCACACCGATCGCCGATCAGGTGGCCGGCGCGCACATGATGTACTCCTCCGGCACTACCGGGCATCCGAAAGGCATTTTGCCGAACTGGACGCCGGCAAAATTCGACGACATGCCCGCGATGTTACTGGCATCGTCCAAATGGGCGGGCTACACGGCAGGCTCTGTCTACCTGACACCGGCACCGCTCTATCACGCGGCACCCATGGTATCGGGCATGTGCTGCATGGCGATGGGCGGCACCGTCGTCATCCTCGAAAAATTCGACGCCGAACTGGCGCTGGCGAGTATCGAACGTTATCGCGTCAGCATGTCGCAGTGGGTGCCGATCATGTTCACGCGCATGCTGCGGCTGCCGCCGGAAATCCGTAACAAATACGATCTCAGCTCGCACAAAAAGGCGATTCATGCCGCCGCGCCCTGCCCGGCTGATATCAAACGTCAGATGATCGACTGGTGGGGTCCGATTATTTTCGAATATTACGCAGCCTCGGAAGCCATCGGTCAGACCGGCATCGACAGCCACGAATGGCTGGCACACCCCGGCTCCGTCGGCAAAGCCGTGCTCGGTGTACTGCATATCTGCGATGACGACGGCAACGAATTGCCTGTCGGCGCAACCGGCACAATTTATTTCTCCGGCATGCAGGAATTCGAGTATTACGGCGAGCCGGAAAAAACCCGCGCGTCGCGCCACTCGAAAGGCTGGGCGACAACCGGCGATGTCGGCTATCTGGACGCCGACGGTTATCTCTATCTCACCGACCGTAAACATTTCATGATCATTTCCGGCGGCGTGAATATTTACCCCCAGGAAATCGAAAATCTGTTGTCGTCGCATCCGAAGATTGCCGATGTCGCCGTTTTCGGTGTGCCCAGCGAACAGTTCGGCGAAGAAGTCAAAGCCGTGGTACAGCCAGCAATATGGGCCGATGCAGGGCCGGCACTGGAGCAGGAACTGCTGCAATGGTGTCGCGAGCGACTGTCGCATGTGAAATGCCCGCGCTCGGTGGATTTCGAAAAAGAGCTGCCGCGCATGGACAACGGCAAACTGTATAAAACCCAGCTGCGTGCGCGCTACTGGCCCTGAAAGAAGGGCCGTCGAAATAAACCGGCCCTGAAAAAAGCTTAACTTGTGTTCCTGCGGCGCATTCACGACGATTGCAAAACACAGTTGCAAAACTACAGAAAGCACGGAGAAGGCAATGCAGAATCAGGCAATGTGGCAGGCCGAGTGGTACCGCCAGGGATTATTTCTGGAAGACACACTGCCCG
>JBEVMI010000008.1:0-3748 GCA_040508685.1 Spongiibacteraceae bacterium | reverse complement strand
CGGCACATTGCCGGAACCAATGTGATTGCAAATGATTACGCCTTCATCGGCGCAGATTTTCCACAGCGGCTCCCAGTAATCGCTGTGCAGGCTCGGCAGTTTTTTCGCGGCTGGATTGTCGGTAAATGAAATGGCACGACAACCTTTTTTGACGACGCGTTGGATTTCTTCGACGATCAGTTTGATATCCCATAGCGGCACGATTGCACACGGAATAAAACGGCCGGGATAAGCGCCACACCACTCGTCGATATGCCAGTCGTTGTACGCTTTCACCAGCGTCAGCGCATGGTCTTTATTCTCGACGTTGATGAATGCGCCGCCTTCGAAGCCAAAGATCGAGCCAAAACACAGCGAGCCGACGATGCCGTTGACGTTCATGTCGTCGATACGCGCATGCACGTCGTAAACGCCTTTGCGGATCTGGTCGTAAGACAGTGGTTCCATGCCATATTCTTCCGGTGGATTGCCGACGACGGCGTTGGTACCCGGATTCGGCAGTACGCGGCCATCCATATACCAAATGTCCCTGCCGATCTTGTCGCGAACAACTTTCGGTGCGAAGGCTTTTTGCGCCTGTGTCAAATGGTTGTCGAATAGATTCGGTGGTTCAACGATGTCTGTCGTGGCGAATGCGAATAGCTCGCGCAGCAATTCAAAAAAATTTTAAAAAGAGTCACAAATCTAACGTCTTCCAAACGGAGCCGTGGGCAACTCACAACAATGAAATGCGAATTTTAGTGCGCTGTGATTCGCGTTAAGGTCATGTTTTATTCGTGCCTAGGTCGGTGGTGCTGAGTGAACAACCCATTTCCCGAGTGCTGGGCGCTTGTCCCTGTCAAAGCGCGTGCGCTTGGCAATAGTCGTCTTGCCGGCACCCTCGATGTATCGCAACGCTGCACGCTGGGGCGTGAAATGGTGCGGCATGTTTTGGCGGTGTTGCGGGAATCCAGAGGCATTGACCGGATCGCCATAGTCAGTGTTGAGCGCGACGACGTGCCCGATGACATTCTGCATTTCGTCGACACCGATACCTGCTTAACGGCGACATTGGTGGCGGCCATTGCGGAGGCGCGCGCGGCCGGCGCCACGCGTATCGTTATCGTGCCGGCGGATTTGCCCAATGTCAGTCGGGCCGACATTGATGAGCTGGTGGCGGCCGCGTCCGCGTGCGGCATTGCCATCGCCCCTGACCGCCATCGACGGGGGACCAATGGATTGGCTTTCGATATAGAGCTACCGATGCCCATCTGTTTTGGTAACGACAGCTTTCGGCGACACCGTCAGTCGGCGCGCGCCCTCGGTATCGAGCCGGCGATCGTTGTGTTAAGTGGTCTCGCATTCGATCTCGACGATTCCGACGATTGGCATGCGCTATCGCCTGCAGTGCGGTCGGCGATGACCAGCGAAGCATTGATGTGATTGATGGCTGTGCATTGCAGGACCGGCTTTTTAAATTGCACGTGATTGTGGACTGAGTCGTTAATCTAAACAGAGAGAGGAAATAATTATGGATTTCGGTATAGCAAAAAAAGTCGCGCTGGTTTCCGGCGCTAGCAAAGGTATTGGGCGCGCCTGTGCGGAGGAATTGGCAAACGAAGGTTGCCACGTGGTCGTAGTCGCGCGTGGTCAGGAAGCCATCGATAGCGTGGTTGCCAGTATCAAAGGTCGTGGTGGCAGCGCTGCGGGCGTTTCCGCTGACATGACTAATGAGGCCGGCATTCAAAAAGCCTTGAAGTTTACACGTGACACGTTCGGTCATCCGGACATTGTTGTCTTCAACGTCTATGGACCGACACATGGTCGTTGGGATGAAACCAAGGAGGAAGATTATCGCGTGGCTTACGAACACATCGTGATGAGCCTGGTCATTCTGACACGCGAAGTTGAAGGCCACATGCGTGCGCAAAAATGGGGACGTCTGGTGACGATCGGTTCGATCTGTATCAAGGAGCCGCATCGTAAATTGCCGCTGGTCACTGCCAACGTCACCCGTGTTGCGGCGGCGGCATTCAACAAATCCATCTCCGCTGAGCTCGGCATTTATGGCATCACCGTCAATACGCTGGCGACGGGTGGTTTCGCGACTGAGCGTTACAAAACGTGGATGTCAAAAGATGCAGAAAAAAACGGGGTGCCCTGGGACGAGTATAAGTCCGAAGAGGCTGCCCACGTGCCGGTCGGGCGCATGGGACGACCGGATGAAATGGCGGCGGTGTGCGCATTTATCTGCTCGGAGCGCGCCAGCTATGTCACTGGCCAGACTATCGTCGTCGACGGCGGTTTGGTTGAAGCGCTTTATTGATTCACAATGCAGCGATGTTGCGGAGACGAATGCACCGTAAAGTCGGGCTTCGTCTTCGCATCCGCAAAAACCGCCGTTATCGCAACATTTCGTTGCGCAAATTTGCACTCAGTAGCGCGTAAGTGTTGTCGCGCGGCGTCGATTGCCGTTCGACGTCTGCCACCAGCTGCGGAATTTTATCGGCCAGTTCATCGAGTTGCCACGGACTGTCGCTGTGCATATTGGCGACGATTTCCCAGCCGCGATAACAGCCGATGGTGCCGCCGCGGGCATGGAAAATCTTTCCGGTTAGCCGGCATTGCGGGCTGGCGAGATAGGCGACGAGCGGTGAAACATGGCGTGGATGCCACGGATCGAAAGCGTCGGAGGCATCCGGCGCTTTCATAAATGCCGCGACCACAGGACTTTCTTCGGACATCGGCGTGCGTGCCGCTGGCGCAATGGCATTGACGCGAATACCGGTTTCACTCAACTCCTGTGCGGCGATCAGCGTCAGCGCCGCCACCGCAGCCTTGGCGGCGCCGTAATGCGTCTGGCCGGGATTGCCGAACAGGCCTGCGCCTGAGGTGGTATTGATGATTGCCGCATCAATGTGACGGCCTTGTGCCGCGCAGTTTTTCCAATAACCGACGGCGGCGTGCATCGGGCAAACGGTCGTGCTCAGATTGCCTTGCAGCGCGCGCTCCCAAACGCCGGCGTCCGAGTCGGCAAACAACGCCATTTCATTGGTGCCGGCATTGTTGACGAGGATGTGCAAATCGCCGAAGCGTGCGACCGTAGCCGCGACCAGGCCGCGCGCGGCATCCCAGTTGCTGATGTTGCCCGCAAACGCCATGGCCGATCCGCCGTCAGCGATAATTTCCGCAGCGACGGTATCGGCGCCGCTGCGATCGACAACGACAACCGCTGCGCCGAGTTGTGCAAACAAGCGCGCATGTTCGCGGCCAATACCGCGACCGGCGCCGGTGACGATGGCGACTTTATTTTTCAGAGTGTTCATGGATTCTTTTCCAGAGAGTGTTCTCAGTGGAAGTTCTCAGCGGGAATCGATGGTGTCGGCAATAGATGATTTAGTTGCATCGGCAGCGGCTGGCGCGAATTCATTGTCGTAACGCAACACCGGTGGTTGTTCGTCGTTATCGTAGGCGCGCAAGACATGTGCGAGCCGTCCGCCACCTAACGCGGAGGCAACGAATAAACCGAGTTCGATAATTTCCGCCTTGGTAAAGTGGTTGCCCAACTCGGCGAACATGGCGTCATCAATCGCGAAATGGTCGGTAACGAAAAGCTCGGCGTAGCGCAGTGCGATACGCTCGCGCGGCGTGAAGTGCTCGCTGTCGGAGTCGAGGCATGCGATATCGGCTTCATCCACGGCGTCTGATTTGCGCGCCGTCTTGCAGGCCAGACAGTCATTGAATACGGCGATGCGCAAGCGCACGAGTT
>JBEVMI010000427.1:0-4721 GCA_040508685.1 Spongiibacteraceae bacterium | reverse complement strand
AAACGCTTCGGCAGCACATCTTTCAATTTCTTGTGCATCGAACGGATCGCCGCTTCGGTGCTGTCCCACGCGATACAGCCGTCGGTGACCGACACGCCGTATTTCAGTTGCGCCAGATCCTGCGGGATCGATTGATTGCCGGCGTTGATATTGCTCTCGACCATCAGCCCGATGATGGACTGGTTGCCTTCCAGAATCTGGTTGGCAGCGTTGTCCATAACCAGCGGTTGCAGCTCCGGTTTTTTGTCGGAATTGGCGTGGCTGCAATCGACCATGATGTTGGTGTTGACGCCGGCCTTCTGCAGTTCTTGTTCGCACAGCGCGATATGCACGGAATCGTAATTCGGGCCGTTGCTGCCGCCGCGTAATACCACGTGGGCGTAACGGTTGCCGGTAGTGTGAATTACCGCGACCTGGCCTTCGCTGTTGATACCGAGGAAGCGGTGTGGACGGTTGGCCGATTTCAGCGCGTTGACTGCAACCGCGAGGCCGCCATCGGTGCCGTTCTTGAAACCGACTGCGGAGCTGAGGCCGCTGGCGAGCTCGCGGTGTGTTTGCGATTCGGTGGTGCGCGCACCGATTGCCGACCACGCAATAAAATCCTGCAGGTATTGCGGCGAAATCGGGTCGAGCGCTTCGGTCGATGTCGGCAGGCCGAGTTCGCTGATATCCAGCAGCAGTTTGCGGCCGATATGCAGGCCATCCTCGATTTTGAAGGTGTCGTTGAGATAGGGATCGTTGATCAAACCTTTCCAGCCGACGGTCGTGCGCGGTTTTTCGAAATACACGCGCATGACGATAAATAACGTGTCGCTGACTTCGTCCGCGAGTTTTTTCAGGCGATTGGCGTAATCGAGCGCGGCATCGACATCGTGAATCGAACACGGGCCGACCACGATAAACAGGCGATGGTCCTTGCGATCGAGAATATCGCGAATGACTTGGCGACCTTGAGTGACGACGGCGCGGGCTTTGTCCGACATCGGCAGCTCGCGTTTGAGCTGGGCCGGAGTGATCAGGATTTCCTGGGCTTCGACGTTGAGGTTTTCGACGCCGGCAGAGAGTTCGGGGCTGGACATATCGCTTATTACCGGTCTGGGACAATAAATTGGCCGGCCATTCTAAACCAATTCACCAGCCGCCGTTTACAATCGCGGCATCCGCAAAGAGATGCCCATGACACCTACCGCCACCACCTTATTTGATGTCGAACCCCTGCGGGCCGCGGTGGCGAGCGGCCATCTGCTATTGACCCCCAACCGCCGCCTGGCCAGCCGGATTCGCGCGGCATTGGTGGCGGATGCACGTACTGGCGCTGTAGAAGGGCGCGCTACGGTGGTGCAGACGCCATCGGTACTGGCGCTGACCGACTGGCTCGACAAACTCTGGCAGCAGCTGGCCTTTCGTGGGGACACAGAGCGTGGGGATAGAGAGCGCGGCGCCGACACCGCGGCGGCAGGGCGCTGGATATTGAACGCCGATCAGGAGCGCGTGTTATGGGAGCGAGTGATCCGCGCCAGCCCGATCGGCGCGGCCCTGTTGCGCCCGGCGCAGGCAGCGGAACTCGCCGCGAGTGCATTGCGCTCGATCGTGTTATGGCGGCAGTGGCCACTGAGCAGTGTCCAGCGCGGTTATTTTTCGGATGCCGACAATCAATGTTTTCTCGACTGGCTGGCGCAATTTGAAGTGTTGTGTCGCGAGCAGGGCTGCATCACGCAATCCGAGCGCGACCATCGCGTCGCCGTTGCTTTGCGGGCAAAAGACATCCAGCCGTCACAGCCGATTACACTGGTCTGCTTCGACGAACTGGCGCCGTTATACGCGGAGTTGTTTGCAGCGCTCGACGCGGAGACCGCATTGATTCCGGCGCGCAATCACTCCGCACAAGTGGTTGCCTGCGACGGTTTTGAGCAACAAATTCGCGCCGGCGCGCGCTGGATACAGCGGCAGTTAACGACCAACAACACCGGCCCGTTTGCATTGGTGGTGCCCGATTTGAATTCGCAGCGGCAGCGTGTCGAACGCATTCTGCTCGACGAATTGATGGCGAATCACATTCTGCCGGCACTGCCGCGGCAATTGCCGCCGGTGAATTTTTCCGCCGGCGAGCCACTGGCCGATACGCCGGTAATTCAGAGTGCGCTGCGTCTGTTGTCGCTGTTGTTGCCGGATATAAGCCGCGCCGATGTGCTGGCGGTATTGCATTCGCCATTTATCGACGGCGGCACTGGCGATAACGCTGTGAATGCCACCGCCATGGCCATCACCCGCATCTGCGATCTGCTAACGGATTCAGTCAGCGGCGGGCAGTTGCGCGGTGTCAGCGCCGCGATAGCAGAGCGTTTCGAGGGCTGGTCGTTCGATCGTGCCTTGCAACAATTGGCCGATTACAGCCGACGTGCGCATTTGGCGCATTTGCGCGCACCGTTGTCGGCATGGGCGGAACATTTCCAGCAGGCCTTGATGCTGCTGGGGTGGCCCGGTGCGCGCACGCTGGACAGTCTCGAATATCAGCAGGTCAGTCAGTGGCAGGAGCTGCTCGCGAAATTGTCGGCGTTCGATGACGTCAGCGGCCATTTGACCTTGGCCGGTGCGTTGACCGCCTTGCGGCAATTGGCGACGGCGCGCGTATTCCAGCCGAAAACACCGGACGCACCGATCCAGGTGCTCGGCCTGCTCGAAGCCGCGGGCCTGCAATTCGAAGGTTTGTGGTTGTGCGATATGGCGGACGATCAGTGGCCGCCACCGGCATCGCCGCATCCGCTGTTGCCGCGCGACTGGCAGCGCCGTTTGCGGATGCCGCATTGCGATGCCGAGCGCGAATTCAGCGTCGCCCAGCAATTAAGTATTTCACTGCGCGCGAATGCGCGATCGTTTGTCGTCAGCTATCAGCGCGAACGCGATGATGTCGAACGTCATGTCAGTCCTTTATTTCAGGATTTGCCGACGGTCGACTTGCCTGTGCTGAAAATTATTCTCGCCGAGCCGTTCAAGCCGGCAATCCCTGTGTCGACTGCGGGATTGCAAAACTTCGATCCGGGCGCAGCACCGCGTCTCGACTTGAATGTCCGCGCACGTGGCGGCAGTGCCGTGCTCGCCGATCAGGCGGCGTGTCCATTTCGCGCTTTTGCGCGCCATCGACTGCGCGCCGAACCGCTCGGCGAACCGCAAACGGGTTTGAGCGCGAGCGAGCGCGGCGTGTTGTTGCACGCCGCATTGCAAGCGCTGTGGCAGCCATTGCAAAACAGCAGCGCATTGCGTGCCTGCGATGAAGCGGAATTATTTCGGCGCGCCGATGCCGCCGCGGTATTTGCGTTGCAGCAATTGCCTGGAGTCGAACATTTCGGGCCGCGTTTTATCGCGCTGGAAACGCAGCGATTAAGCCGCGTGTTATTGCGCTGGATCGAGCTGGAACTGGAGCGCGCCGAATTCGAAATCGCCGCACTCGAAGAAGAACGCCGCTTTAATTTTGCGGGACTGGATTTGCGTTTGCGCGTCGATCGTATCGACCGGCTACCCGATGGCCGCGTCACGATCGTTGATTACAAATCCGGCCAGAGCAATTCGATCAATGCCTGGCTCGGCGAACGTCCCGAACAACCACAATTGCCGCTGTATGCCCTGGCGCTCGAACACGAACAGCAGGGCAGTGTTGCCGGGGTCACGTTTGCGCAGGTGCGACTCGATACTCCGCGCTGGATTGGCCTCGGCGACGAGCAGCTGGAAATGTACGGATTAAAACCGGTCAGCGATCCTTTTAATGAGGGGACGGCCGATTGGCCGGAGCGTTTGCAGGCGTGGTTGTCGTCATTGCAGGCCTTGGCTAACGAATTTATTCAGGGGCGTGCGGATGTCGAACCGATGTCGCCAAAAAGCTGCCAATACTGCGCGCTGCCGAGTGTGTGTCGAATCGACCATGAACAGCTCGAAGCGGCGGCGGAGCAACCAGGGGAGGGCGAATTATGAATAATATTTCGCTGTCCACGCCGATTGATGCCGCTGTTCGCGTCAGTGCGCTCGATCCGACGCGTTCGTTTTGCGTCACCGCGCCGGCGGGCTCCGGTAAAACCGAATTGCTCAGTCAACGCGTGCTGCGTTTGTTGGCGCAGGCCGAACAGCCGGAAGAAATTTTCGCGATTACGTTCACGCGCAAAGCCGCGGCGGAAATGCAGGAGCGGATATTGGCGGCGCTGTCCTTGGCGGCCAAAGAACCCGAGCCGACCGCGCCGCATAAACGCCTGACCTGGCAACTTGCACGGGCAGCACTGCGACGGGACGCCGAGCGTGGCTGGTTGCTGCTGCAAAACCCGGCACGACTGCGCGTGCTGACCATCGACGGTTTGTGCGCGAGTCTGACGCGACAGTTACCGGTGTTGTCGACGTTCGGCGGCAGCGTCGGCATCAGCGATGATCCGGCGGCGTTGTACCGCGCGGCGGTGCAGTCGCTGCTGGAATTACTGGAAGGCAATCACGCCATCGCCGACGCGCTGGCGGAATTGTTACTGCATCTCGACAACGACGGCGAACGGTTGCAGCGTCTGTTGGTGGGCCTGCTCGCCAATCGCGATCAATGGCTGCGTCATATCGGTGGCGGCAATTCAGCAGCAGAAGATTCCGAATTCGCGATTCGCGCCGCGCTGGAAGCCACTTTGCAGAGCATCATCAGCGATGCGCTGAGCGAAGCGGCGACACGGTTGCGTGTGTATCAGGGCGATCTGTTG
>JBEVMI010000417.1:0-5791 GCA_040508685.1 Spongiibacteraceae bacterium | reverse complement strand
ACCAGCTCCGCGTTGTGACCGGCGCAGAGTTCGGCGGCGAGTTCACGGCGGCTGGCAGGGTCGCCGAGTGCCAGCTTAACCTTGACCAGTTCGTGATCTTCCAGTGCGCGTTCAAGTTCCAGATGCAGCCCCTCCGATAGCCCTTTCTCGGAAATGGTGACGATCGGGTTGAGATGGTGGCCGATGCTGCGCATCTGCTTTTTGCGGGCTTGGTCGAGCGGCATGGAGATATCTTCAGTAAAAGGCCCGGGAAGGAGTCCCGTCGGAGATGCAGCCAGGGTTGCGCCGGGGAGCGCGGGGCGCGAATTGTATAGCAAGCGCTGCAACAGGGCGATAATGCGAGAGTAAGTTCCGGTGGGCCTTGTGATTGCCGATAGGGTCCCCACTATATAAGCGATATGAACGCGGCTTGGCGGCCGCGGTCCATGTATAAGCACTTACCACATGGGCGCGCGCTGTAAGTTGTAGTACAGTCAGGCGGAGATCTGTAAACCGGCTCCCCAATATGTATCGCCCGACCCATTTGCTGCTGTCTTCGCAAGCATGGTGGTGGGTAGACGAGAGGATTCCGCACTTGAACGACATGGCCAAAAACCTCCTGCTGTGGCTGATTATCGCGGCGGTATTGCTGGCGGTTTTCAATAATTTCAGCATGCAGCCCACCAAGGAGCAGCTGACGTATTCCAGCTTTATCGAGACGGTTAAAAGCGATCAGGTGAAGCGCGTCACCATCGATGGCCTGATGATCAATGGCGAGCGTGTCGACGGCTCGGTATTTGAAGCCGTGCGGCCGATGATCGACGATCCCAAATTGATGGACGACATGTACAACCACAAGGTGGAAGTGCGTGGCGTCAAACCGGAACAGCAGAGCATCTGGACCCAATTGCTCGTCGCCAGCTTTCCGATCCTGATCATCATCGCCGTGTTCATGTTCTTCATGCGCCAGATGCAGGGCGGCGCGGGCGGTCGCGGCGGTCCGATGGCGTTTGGCAAAAGCAAGGCGCGCCTGCTCGGTGAGGATCAGATCAAAACGACCTTTGCCGATGTCGCCGGTTGCGATGAAGCCAAGGAGGACGTTAAGGAGCTGGTCGAATTTCTGCGTGACCCGGGTAAATTTCAGAAGCTCGGCGGCCGTATTCCGCGCGGTGTGTTGATGGTCGGTCAGCCTGGGACAGGTAAAACACTACTGGCAAAAGCCATCGCCGGTGAAGCCAAGGTACCGTTCTTCTCGATTTCCGGTTCGGACTTCGTCGAAATGTTTGTCGGTGTCGGCGCGTCGCGGGTACGCGACATGTTCGACCAGGCAAAAAAACAATCCCCGTGCATCATCTTTATCGATGAAATCGATGCGGTCGGCCGCCATCGCGGCGCCGGTCTCGGCGGTGGTCACGACGAACGCGAACAGACCCTCAACCAGTTGCTGGTCGAGATGGACGGTTTCGAGGCAAACGACGGCGTCATTGTTATCGCCGCGACCAACCGCCCCGATGTACTCGATCCTGCATTGTTGCGCCCGGGCCGCTTTGATCGTCAGGTCGTAGTCGGCCTGCCCGATATCCGCGGTCGCGAGCAAATCCTGAAAGTCCACATGCGCAAAGTGCCGCTGGCAGACGATGTCGATCCGGCAGTGATTGCGCGCGGCACGCCGGGTTTCTCCGGTGCCGACCTGGCGAATCTGGTCAATGAGTCGGCGCTGTTCGCCGCCCGCGTTAACAAGCGGGTGGTCGGCATGGAGCAATTCGAGCTCGCCAAAGACAAAATCATGATGGGCGCCGAACGCAAGTCGATGGTGATGTCGGAAGCTGAAAAGCGGAATACCGCCTACCACGAAGCCGGTCACGCCATTGTCGGGCGCCTCGTGCCTGACCATGACCCGGTCTACAAGGTCAGCATCATCCCGCGCGGCCGGGCGCTCGGCGTGACGATGTTCCTGCCCGAGGCGGATCGTTACAGCCACAGCCGTCGCCATATCCGCAGCAATATCTGCTCGTTGTTTGGTGGCCGTATCGCCGAAGAGATGATCAACGGTGCCGACGGTGTGACTACGGGTGCGTCCAACGACATCAAACGCGCCACTGAAATCGCGCGCAACATGGTCACGAAATGGGGCCTGTCCGAGAAAATGGGCCCGCTGCTGTATGAAGATGCCGAAGAAGAAGTGTTTCTCGGTCGCTCCGCCGGAGCCGCCACGCGACATGTTTCCGGCGAGACTGCAAAACAGATCGACGAAGAAGTACGCCGTATCATCGATGAGTGTTACGCGACCTCGCAGCGTCTGCTTGAAGAAAATCGCGACAAGCTGGAGCTGATGTCCGACGCACTAATGCAGTATGAAACCATCGATGCGCCTCAGATCGATGACATCATGGCTGGGCGCAAGCCGCGTCCGCCCGCAGGTTGGGACAATTCCAATCGCCCGAGTGGCGGTGCCGAAGCTCCGGCAGACGACAGCAAACGAGCCGGTCCCATCGGCGGCGCCGCTGGCGAGCACTGATCTCCCGCAACATGTCTGACTCTCCCACGACACCCGCCCGCGCCCTCAACTGCGCGGGGCGGGTGTTTGACGTTTCCCGCCCGCGTGTCATGGGCATTCTCAATATCACCCCTGATTCATTCTCGGATGGCGGTGTGCTGCTCGATAATGGTCACCCCGCGCTCGACCGCATTTTGCGCAAGGCCGAGGCGATGGCGGCCGACGGCGTCGATTTATTTGATATCGGGGGCGAGTCGACCCGCCCCGGTGCCGTGGCGGTATCGACTGCGGAAGAGCTCGATCGCGTGATTCCCGTGGTCGAGTGTCTGGCGCGCAGCTTCGATATCCCCATTTCCGTCGATACCTCGACTCCGGCCGTAATTCTCGAAGCCGCTGCCCGCGGTGCCGGCCTGATCAACGATGTGCGTGCATTGACGCGCCCGGGTGCAGTTCGCGCAGTCGCGGCGACCGGCCTGCCGGTCTGCCTGATGCATTTCCGCGGCGAACCCGCCGTGATGCAGCGCGATCCACAGTACGCCGATGTGGTCGGTGAAGTCGTCGATTTCCTCCGTCAGCGGGTCGAGGCCTGTACTAAACTCGGCATCGCACGGCGCAATATCGTGCTCGACCCGGGTTTCGGTTTTGGCAAGAACGCCGAACACAACCTGACCCTGCTGAACCGGCTGGAGCAATTGCAGACACTGGGTTTTCCGCTGCTGGTCGGGCTGTCGCGCAAATCGTTGATCGGGAAGGTGCTTGGCCGTGCGGTCGATCAGAGACTTGCCGGCAGCTTGGTGCTGGCTGCCATCGCGGTGATGAAGGGTGCCAACATAATTCGTGTACACGACGTGCGGGAAACGGTGGATGTGGTGCGGCTCTGTTCGGCTGTCAGAGCCGAGCGCGCGCCGGCGTAACTGTCCTTCTCGTTAGGAACAACGCTGTCGTCAAGAACAATGGAAAGAGAGAACAAGATGAGTAGACGTTATTTTGGTACCGACGGTATCCGCGGGCTGGTAGGTGAAGGCCCTATCAATCCCGAGTTCGTTTTAAAGCTGGGCTGGGCTGCCGGCAAGGTGTTCAGCCGCAGCGGTCGCAGCAAGGTCATCATCGGCAAGGACACGCGCATTTCCGGCTACATGTTCGAATCTGCGCTGGAGGCCGGGCTGGTCGCAGCGGGTGCGGATGTCAGTCTGCTCGGTCCGATGCCGACGCCGGCCATCGCCTATCTGACACGCACCTTCCATGCGCAGGCGGGCATTGTCATCAGCGCCTCGCACAATCCTTACCAGGACAACGGGATCAAGTTTTTCTCCGGCGAGGGTGCCAAGTTGCCGGATGAGGTCGAGCTGGAAATCGAACGGCAGATCGATCTGCCGATGACGACGTGTGAATCCAGGGATCTCGGCAAGGTGGTGCGCATCGGCGACGCCGCCGGCCGTTACATCGAATTTTGTAAAAGCACGGTGCCCGGCTACTTCGATCTCAAGGGTAAAAGGATTGTGGTGGATTGCGCACACGGCGCGACTTACCACGTCGCCCCCGCCGTGCTCGAAGAACTCGGCGCTACTGTCATCACCATCGGCGTTAGCCCCGATGGCCTCAATATCAACGCCGATGTCGGCTCGACTTCGCCGGAAGCATTGCGGCAGCGCGTGCTGACCGAAAATGCCGATCTCGGCATCGCTTTCGATGGCGATGGGGATCGCGTGATGTTCGTCGATCACAAGGGCGACCTGGTGGATGGTGACGAGCTGCTCTACATCATTGCCTGCGACGAAATGCGCACACGTGGGCACTGTAGCGGCGTAGTCGGCACGCTCATGTCCAACCTGGGTTTTGAATTGGCGTTGGGTGTGCTCGAAATTCCATTTGCGCGTGCCAAGGTCGGCGATCGTTATGTGAATGAATTGATGCAGTCGCGCGGCTGGAAGCTCGGCGGTGAAAATTCCGGCCATATTATTTGTGCCGATGTCACCACCACCGGCGATGGCATCGTGGCGGCACTGAAAGTGCTCTTTGCCTGCGTTACTACGGGCAAGTCCTTGCACAATCTGAAAAGCGGGATGAGCAAATTTCCGCAGATCATGAAGAACGTGCGCACCGCGCAGAAGGTTAATCTCGACACATTACCTGCCGTGCAATCGGCGGTGCAGGCTGTCGAGGAGAAGCTGGCTGGCCGCGGTCGCGTATTGCTGCGTCCGTCCGGCACCGAGCCGGTAGTGCGGGTGATGGTCGAAGGCGAAGACGACACGCTGGTGCGCGCGCTGTGTGATGAGCTCGCCCATGTGGTGCAACGCGCGGTGGGCTGAGGCTGAGTGCCCGCTTTGCAGGTTTTTCCTGCGCTAAGCGCCTTTTCTCTTTCCTAAGGAAGGGGGGTTGGGTACCATTGCCAGCCCTCGCCGAGAGGCGCGGGCGACGCGGCTTTGATTCGGGTTGCGGACTTGATCGATCAACGGGCATGGGCGGATCTGGATGCGGCGCAAACTGATTGTTGGCAACTGGAAGATGCATGGCAGCAAGGCTGACATCGCAGAGTTGCTGACCAGCTTGCAGCAGCATTTGCAGGGTGTTAGCAGGGCAGAAATTGCCGTGTGTCCGCCGTATCCGTATCTGCTGTGGGTACAGGATTATCTTCCCGATGGAATTGGGCTTGGCGCGCAGAATGTGTGTGTCGAAACCCAAGGCGCCTTTACTGGCGAGGTTGCGGCCAGCATGTTGCGCGACTGCGATTGTCGGTATGTGATTGTCGGTCACTCGGAGCGGCGCCAGCTATATGGCGAGTCCGACGAATTGATCGCGCGTAAAACCCGCCAGCTGCTTGAACACGATCTGATACCCATCGTCTGTGTGGGTGAGACATTAACGGCGCGCGAAGCGAACCAGACGCTGGTGGTAATCGGCGCGCAACTCGATGCTGTGTTTGCACAAGTGGGCACCGATCAGTTGGCGCGTTGTGTGATCGCCTACGAGCCGGTCTGGGCGATCGGCACCGGCCGCACTGCAACGCCGGAGCAGGCGCAGGAAGTACACGCGTATATTCGCGGAAAAATTCGCAGTCATTGCGGATCAATCGCTGAAGATATGCAATTGTTATACGGTGGCAGCGTCAAGGCGAATAATGCCGCGACCCTGTTTTCACAATCCGATATCGATGGCGGCCTGATTGGCGGCGCATCGTTGAATGCTGAGGAGTTCGCTGCAATCTGTCGCGCAGCGGAATGAAAAAATGCATCAATTGATTATTGTTTTTCACGTGCTGGCTGCCGTCGCCATCATCGGTCTGATCATGGTCCAGCAGGGCAAGGGGGCCGACGT
>JBEVMI010000332.1:0-3564 GCA_040508685.1 Spongiibacteraceae bacterium | reverse complement strand
CGATGCCACCGATGGTCTCGAAATCATCCGTCACTCGACCGCACATTTGCTGGCGATGGCGGTGCAGGAATTGTTTCCCGGCGCGCAGGTCACGATCGGCCCGGTGATCGACGACGGCTTTTATTACGACTTTGCGTATGAACGTGGGTTTACGCTCGACGACTTAAGCAAAATCGAAGAGCGCATGGCGCAGATCAGCGAACGCGATTTGCCGGTACAGCGCGTGGTGATGAGTCGCGAAGACGCGATCAAAACCTTCGCTGCGATGGGCGAGAAATACAAGGTCGAAATTATCGGTGCGCTGCCCGAAGGCGAAGACATCTCCGTCTACAAACAGGGCGAGTGGATGGACCTGTGCCGCGGGCCGC
Source organism: Spongiibacteraceae bacterium (assembly GCA_040508685.1). Classification (GTDB taxonomy): domain Bacteria; phylum Pseudomonadota; class Gammaproteobacteria; order Pseudomonadales; family CAMLJR01; genus CAMLJR01. The sequence continues at coordinate 3,196 of JBEVMI010000332.1, read as the reverse complement.
ATGTGCCCAGCACCGGCAAACTGAAAGCGTTCAAGTTGACCAAGGTTGCCGGTGCCTATTGGCGCGGCGACGCCAAAAATGCGCAACTGCAGCGGATTTACGGCACGGCTTGGGCTAATGCCAAAGAATTGAAAGCCTATTTAAACCGCATCGAAGAAGCGGAAAAACGCGATCACCGCAAGATCGCGAAGAAACTCGATCTGTTTCATATACAGGAGGAAGCGCCGGGCATGGTGTTCTGGCACCCGCGCGGCTGGACGCTTTATCAGGAAATCGAGCAGTACATGCGCGCCAATCTGCGGCGCGAGGGTTATCAGGAAATCCGCACACCGCAGGTGGTCGACTTGTCGCTGTGGCAGCGTTCAGGTCATGCCGATAAGTACGGCAGCAATATGTTCGTGCTGGAATTGGATGAGCGGCAGTACGCGGTCAAGCCGATGAACTGCCCGTGTCATGTGCAGATTTATAACCAGGGTCTGAAAAGTTATCGCGATCTGCCGCTGCGTCTCGCGGAATTCGGCTCCTGCCATCGCTACGAGCCGTCGGGTTCGCTGCACGGCATCATGCGCGTACGCGGTTTTACGCAGGACGACGCGCATATTTTCTGTACCGAACAGCAGATTCAGCCCGAAGTCGCACGATTCATCGATTTTCTGCACGCCGTTTACAAGGATTTTGGCTTCGATGAGGTGATCTACCGGCTGTCGACCCGCCCGGAAAATCGCGTCGGTAGCGAAGCGGATTGGGACAAGGCCGAGAAAGCGTTGGCCGATGCACTCGACGGCAAGGATTTGCCTTGGGAAGAATTGCCGGGCGAGGGCGCGTTCTACGGTCCGAAAATCGAATTTTCGCTGAAGGACTGCATCGGTCGGGTCTGGCAGCTGGGCACGATCCAGGTCGATTTTTCGATGCCGGGACGTCTCGATGCCCAATATGTCGCCGAAGATGGCTCGCGCCAGGTGCCGGTCATGTTGCACCGCGCCATATGCGGGTCGTTAGAGCGTTTTGTCGGGATTTTGATCGAACACTACGAAGGCGCGTTCCCGACCTGGCTGGCGCCGGTACAGATTGCGGTGCTCAATATCACTGACAATCAGGGCGAATACGCGCAAAAACTTGCGGAGCGGCTACAAAACAGCGGGTTCCGGGCAGAAGTCGACTTGAGAAACGAGAAGATCGGCTTTAAAATCCGCGAGCATACGATTCAGAAGGTTCCCTATTTGCTTGTAGTGGGCGATCGGGAAGTAGAACAGCAAACGCTGGCCGTGCGGTCACGCAGTGGTGAGGATCTGGGTTCCATGGCGTATGACGCCTTTGTGGAACTGCTCACCGCAGACGTGGCTCGACGCGGCCGCGTTGTTTTGGAGAATTGACAATCAAACGCGAAATTAAGCCTACCGGCAGCAAAGATAAGAAAGGTCCGCTTCTTAACGATGAAATCCGGGCGAAAGAAGTGCGGTTAATCGGCGTCGATGGCGCGCAGGTGGGCATTGTGCCCCTGGCCGAAGCGATGGCCGCGGCAGAGGCTGCGGGTGTTGATCTCGTGCAGATCGCCGACGCTGACCCCATCGTCTGCAAAGTGATGGACTACAACAAGTTCATCTACGAAGCGAAGAAGCAGCAGGCTGTCGCGAAGAAACACCAGGTTCGCACCCAAGTTAAAGAAATCAAGTTTCGACCAGGGACGGAAGAGGGGGATTATCAGGTAAAGCTACGCAACCTGATACGTTTCCTAGAACACGGGGACAAAGCCAAAGTTACGCTGCGATTCCGCGGTCGTGAAATGGCGCACCAGGAAATTGGGATGGAGTTGTTGAAGCGAGTTGAAGCTGAGCTCGCAGAGATGAGCACCGTAGAGCAATTTCCCAAAATGGAAGGTCGTCAGTTGACGATGGTGCTGGCCCCGAAAAAGAAAAAGTAACTGCATCGGCTGCTTATGAGACCTCTCTTGTAAAGGAAGAGTTTCCTAAGCTAAACAGTTGCTTTCAATAGTTATCTCTCGAATGCGGAGTAAAAGAAATGCCGAAGATGAAGTCTCACAGTGGCGCTAAAAAGCGCTTCAAAAAAACGGCCTCAGGTTTTAAGCACAAACACGCTAACAAGAGCCACATTCTCACCAAAATGACCACCAAGCGTAAGCGTCAACTGCGCGGCACGAACCTTGTGAATGCTGCTGATGTGGGTCGCGTGGAACGGATGCTCGCTGGCCAGTAGGCCTCGAACAAACTGGTCAGTTTAATTTTGAAGAGAGGATAGTTTCATGGCTCGTGTAAAACGTGGTGTGACCGCCCGCCGCCGTCACAAGAAAGTTCTCAAGCAGGCCAAAGGTTATTACGGTGCCCGTTCGCGCGTATTCCGCGTTGCGAAACAGGCCGTAATCAAGGCCGGTCAATACGCCTATCGCGACCGTCGTCAGCGCAAGCGTCAGTTCCGTGCATTGTGGATCGTGCGTATCAACGCCGCTTCGCGTGCCAGCGGTCTGAGCTACAGCCGTCTGATTGCCGGGCTGCGTATAGCCAACATTGGTCTGGACCGTCGCGTCCTCGCCGATCTGGCGGTACATGACAAACCTGCTTTTGCCGCCATCGTCGATCAGGCAAAGGCAGCCTTGGCGTAGTCGACAGACTGCGCATTCGTCAGACCCGCATGAGCTGTTGATGCGGGCGCGAAGGGGAAAGGGCTGTTGCTCTTTCCCTTTTTTGTTTCTGCGTTATTCAAATCGTCTGTATTACCGAGTTGGAGTTCTCGATGGAGAGTCTGGAGAAACTTGCCGCCGCCGCGCGTGAAGCGATTGCCGGAGCTGGCGATGTTCCCGCGTTGGAAGAGCTGCGCGTCCAGTACCTGGGCAAGAAAGGCAGTCTCACCGATTTGCTCAAAGGGTTGGGTCAGTTGCCACCGGAACAGCGTCCGGCCGCCGGTGCGGAGATCAATCGCGTCAAGGATTTGCTGCAAGGTGAAATCGGCGAGCGGCGCCAGGTGCTGGACGCTTCTGCAATCGCCGCGCGTCTCGCCGGTGAAACCATAGACATCACGCTGCCGGGTCGCGGGCAGGTACTGGGTGGTCTGCACCCGGTGACACGCACGATCGAGCGCATTTCCGCGTTCTTCGAGAATATTGGCTTCGAGACCGTCGAAGGTCCCGAAATCGAGGACGACTATCACAACTTCGGCGCGCTCAACATTCCCGCGCACCATC
>JBEVMI010000372.1:0-6774 GCA_040508685.1 Spongiibacteraceae bacterium | reverse complement strand
GGAAGTGATAGCCGATAGAGCCGAGCTCTGCCTGTGCAGCAGAGGAAATGTCACGCATCGAAGTACCGTCAAAGCCACATTCGGCAAATAGCTGCTCGGCCGCATCCAGAATGCGGTCGCGGGTAGCGTCGCCGCGCTGGTTGATCCGCTTTTTAGGCGATATTGCGGGCATGGGCGCTTTAGCTCCTCAGCAAAAACCAAAATTAACAACGCAATTTCATAGAGATTTTTGTCGCATAGCCGCCACATCATAAAGGTAGCGGCATTGCGATGATACCGAGGTCAGTGCCGCTAGACCCAAACATGACCGGCACTCTTGCGGCAGCCGACGGGCTATGCAATTATTAGTACGTTCGTTCAAACAAAAGATTACATTTTAGTTAATAAAGCCTGCTCAACATGGCGAGAGGCCTTAATAGCGTTTTACATAAAGCCGTAAAAAAATAACTGGGAGTGTTGAAGTCATGACGTTAACCGTAGCTCAGGATCTGTTTATCGGGGGCGAGTGGATTGCACCGTCCGGCGGTCGCGAAGAAGTCATTAACCCGGCCACGGAAGAACTGATCGGCATGGCGCCGGTCGGCAATCGCAACGATGTGGATCAAGCCATCGCTAGCGCGCGCGAAGCATTCGACAAAGGTCCATGGCCGCGCACGCCAATCCAGGAACGTGTCGCCATTCTCGGCAAGATGTTGGACTGGCTCGACAGCAACCGCGCACGCATTATCGATCTGATCGTGCAGGAAGCCGGCGCGACCCGAATGCTCGCTGAGTTTCTGCAGTACGGCATTCCGATGAAACACGCGCGCACACTGCTTGCTGATGCGCTGCATATCAAACCGAAATTTGCGCCACTGGAAATCACGCCCGATTTCACTGGCAGCAAGGTGCTCGGCACCGCGGTGACGGTGCACGACCCAATCGGTGTCGTCGCCTGCATCACGCCGTATAACTTTCCGTATTTTCTTAACATCGGCAAGCTCTATCACGCGCTGACCATGGGTAATACCGCGGTGCTGAAACCGTCGCCGTTTACGCCGTTCGAAGCTTTGATTATTGGCGAAGCTGCACAAGCCGTAGGCCTGCCGCGCGGCGTTCTGAATATCGTTACCGGCGATGTTCAAACCGGCGAATTGCTCACCACCGATCCGCGTGTCGATATGGTCAGCTTTACCGGCTCCGATAAAGTCGGTTCGCTGATCATGGCACAGGGCGCTGCGACGCTGAAAAAAATGCATCTGGAACTCGGTGGCAAATCGGCATTGATCATTCGCGCCGATGCCAACCTCGACAAAGCGGCGATGGATGCGCTCGGTGGTTTTACCGTGCACTCCGGTCAGGGCTGTGCACTGACCACACGCATGTTGGTACACAACTCGATTCGCAAAGAGTTCGTTGAGCGCGTCGGCATGATGGCGAAGCACATGAAAATCGGTAACCCGGCTGATCCTTCAGTGCAGATGGGTCCGTTGATTCGCGACGCGGCACGCAAACGCTCGGAAATGTATACCGAAATTGCCCTCGCCGGCGGTGGCACGCTGGTATGCGGTGGCAAACGTCCCGCCGATTTGAAAGCAGGTTATTTCTTCGAGCCAACCTTGTTCGATAACGTCACCAACGATATGCGTATCGCACGCGAAGAAGTATTCGGCCCGATTGGTGTTGTCATCGGTTTCGACAGCGATGAAGAAGCCATCAAGATTACCAACGATTCAGACTTTGGCCTCGGGGGCGGTATTTATTCTGCCAATGCCGGTCTTGCGTACGAAATGGCGACGCAGATTCGCACTGGCACTATCGCCATCAATGGCGGTGGCGGCACGATGTTGTCGTCGACGCCTTTCGGCGGCATCAAACGCTCCGGCATCGGTCGCGAATACGGCCCCGAAGCTTTGCTCGAATTTACCCAGCCGAAATCGATTTCGTTCCACGCCGGCTAAAAACGTATCGGCCGAAACAACGCCATTGATGGATTACCTGCCGGCGCTCGCAGCGCCGGCTGAATCGGTTTGTCTGAGTATCGCCAGAGATGCTCGTGTTAATTAACAAAATTATTAAGCAAAAATAATTGTAGAGGTGAATTGATGGATTTGGCCGATAAACGCGCGGTTGTCGTGGGCGGGAGCAAAGGTCTCGGACTTGATACGGTGGCCGCGTTGGCGCGTCACGGTTGTCGCGTGGTATCGCTCGCGCGCAGCGAAGGTGGATTGGCCACTCTGCGCACACAATATCCTGAGCTTGTCGATCAAATTGAAACGGACATCGCCAATCCCGATTCGGTGCGCCAGGCATTCGCTGCCATCCAGAAAAAAATGGGCGGCGTCGATTATCTGATTCTGAATGCGGCACTCGCGGTGCCTAGCAAACTCGCCAAACTCAACGATGCCGATATTCGTGTGCAACTCGACGTGAATATGGCTGGTCCGATTTATTGCCTGCGTGAAGCAGCGACTTCCATGCAGAACGGGACTATTGTTTTTATTTCATCGGAGTCGATCAATTATCCGTTCCCGATGTTGCATTTGTACGGCGCAGTGAAAGCGGGCATGGAAACATTTCTCCGGGGCGTGCGCAGCGAGCTGTATCACACCGGAAAAAATCGTGTGATCACGTTTCGCGCGGGTTCGATGGGCGGTACGGCATTCAGCGATGCCTGGAGCGAGTCGATTCGAAACGAATTTTTTCAGGCCGCGGCAGAGGCCGGCCATATCGGCAAAAGCGGTACGCCGATGCCGACCGACGCTGTTGCTGAAGCCATCGTGCAGGTGCTGACGACACCACCGTCTGCCAATATCGAAGTAATCGAATATCGCAGCGTCGATGCACATTGATAAAAACCCGGGATATCGCGTATGAGCAAACGCTACAAGGTGGGTATCATCAGCGCGAACTGGGGTGTCTACGCCCATCTGCCGGCGTGGCGGGCGCTGCCAAATGTCGAGGTAGCCGCGATCTGCACGGCGCATCGCGAAACCGCCGAAGCGGCCGCAAAAGCGCACGATATTCCCAGGGCATATTGGGATTATCGGGAGATGATGCAAGATCCTGATCTCGATATCGTCGATGTTGGCACGCGGCCGTCGCTGCGTTTCGATATGGTGTCGCTCGCGCTTGAAGCCGGCAAACATGTTTATAACGGCATACCGTTTGCCGCGAATATCGATCATGCTCGCCATATGCTGGAACTGGCGGACTCAAACAATCGGGTCGCCTGCGTCGACGCTTTTATTCAGGCGGTTCCGGCGGTGGTGCGCATGAAAGAAATGATCACAGAGGGATTTTTGGGCGAGTTGTACGGCGTCACCTGCAATTTCCATCTCGGTCTGCTGAACGCACCGCCGGCCGATTTTGGTTTCAAATGGTTCGCGGACAAAAACAACGGTGCCAGCGCGCTGCGCAATCTCGGCTCACACGCGCTGAATGTGTTGGTGTTTCTGTTCGGCGAAGTCGAAAAAGTTTCCGCGCAAAATGCATTGGGTCTGCGTGAATGGACTTTCGGTGATGGCAGCACACTGCGCCCCGAAGTCGACGACAACGCGATGTTGTCCCTGCGTTTCAAGTCTGGTGGAATCGCACAGGTCAATCCGTGCTGGGTAGCCGCGGGTGGCTCCGGATTCTTCCTGGAAGCCTATGGCAGCCATGGCCGACTGGTGATTCGTGCGCCAGGTTTCCCTGGCACATACGATACGCATCTGTCTGCGGCGAGGGCGGGTCGTTACATGGAGGAGCCGGAGGTCGAACAAGAAATCCCGCTACGTTTGTTTAGCATTCCAGGCATTGGTCACTGCGGTACGGACATGTTGCCATCGCTGCTGCCGATGGCGTCTATTTTCAGTGGCATGATCGCTGCGATCGAAAATGGCGACAATGCGGCGCCGGATTTTGCGCAGGCCCTTCATGTGCAGCAGGTTATAGAAACTGCTTATCGTGCGATCGCAGAAGAGCGCACCTTACGCGTAAGCGATCAGTAAAACTGCCGAGTTAGTTATTGAGTTTCTCTCGTTCGCAAATATCCATTTTTCAGATGAAAAAAGCCGGCAACTGCCGGCTATATATATCGCGTAAATGACCTACTAATTACCAACAAAGATCCAGTCGCTCCAGTGCCATCACAGGGCCGCCGCGTGCGCGCGGCTGATAGCCAGGCGCCAGCGAAAATGTCGGGACTCGCGCCAGCCAAACTTCCAGAAAGATACGCAGCTCGAGGCGGGCCATATGGGCGCCTGCGCAATTGTGCGGGCCGGTATTGAAGGCGAGATGAGGGGATTTGGGGCGATCGAGGTCGACTTTCTCAGGGTGTTCGACGTTGCGCTCATCACCGCTGGCCGCAGAGAGGCTGGAGATAATGATGTCGCCCTTACGCAGCGAAACACCGTCCAGCTCGGTATCGTGGGCGACCCGCCGCGGCACATTCACAAACGCATAACGGCGCATGAACTCTTCGATCGCCGCCGGTATCTGCTCGGGATTATCGCGCAAACGTTGTTGCTGGTCCGCATTTTCCGCGAGATGTTTGGTCATGAAGGTCATCGCGTTGGTAACGGTATCGAGCCCCGCGAGAAACAGCAGGTTGCACATTTCCAGCACGCGTTTTTCGCTCAGGCGCTCGCCGTCGATTTCCGCCGCCAGCAACATGGAGATCGGGTCGTCACCCGGTTTTTTCTTGCGCTGCCGAATCAGCCCCTTCAGGTACCAGGTCATGCGCAAAAAGTGAGGCAGGCGCTGGAACAACGTTTCCGATCCCAAAATGCCATTCGCCCACTTCACGAATTTGGCGTAACGAGCGAGGTCCATCCCCATCATGTTCATGAAGGTTTTGACGGGCAGTGGCACTGCGATGGCGGCGACGAAATTACATTCGCGCTGATTGAGTACGTTGTCGATGAGGCTGTTCATCAGCGCGCGGATTTGAGGTTCCAGCTGCACAACCTGCTTGGGTGACAGGAATTTCATCAGCAGGAAGCGATAGCGCATGTGCTCCGGTGCATCCATATCCTGCGGGGGCAGCGAAATTTTGAACCGCGACAGCTCCGGTGAAAAAAATGCATCGCGGCTGGAGAACGTATCAGCGTTCATCATGATCTGGCGTACGTCCGCATAGCGGGTAGCCATCCAGTGGCCACCGTTGCGCGGCGTGTAGAAAACATCTGGAGCCTGCTTATGCAGCGCCATATGCGCAGACTGCACATCGTTTCCCTTGATGGAATCTTCATACACATCGAAATCAAAAATCCGTTCGGCGGGTACATGATCCGGAATCGGCAGCCGTTTTTTGTTGGGTTGCGCCACGTTGTTACGCTCCTTTATTCGACTTCAAGCATGTAGAAATCGGATTTCATCGCACCACACTCGGGGCACATCCAGTCTTCCGCAACATCTGCCCAGCGGGTGCCGGGCGCAATGCCATCATCCGGCCAGCCGAGTTCTTCGTCATACATAAAACCGCAAAAAAAACACTGCCACTTTTTATAATCGTTCACTCGAAAACCCTCTACGTAATCTGCTTTTACGAAGCTCATTTTTTAAGAATATGCATTCCGAAATTCAAAAGACGAATTTCACAAAACAAAAGTCACCGTTATCGCACTTTCCACACCAGGGGCAGGGACGTGATCGTCGCGACCGTGCGCGCAATAACCGAAGCCTCAGCGCCAGGCTTGACCTCGAAGTCCGGAATTCTCTTGAGCCACTCTTCGAGGAAAATGCGCAGTTCGGTGCGTGCCAGCATAGCGCCCATGCAACGATGGGTGCCGCCGCCGAAGGTGGCATGGGTCGGAATCTTGCGCGAAAAATCGACGGTTTCCGCATTCTCGAACCGGCGATCGTCGAGGCCGTCCAACTGGGAAGGCATCACCACCATATCCCCGGCACGTAGCGTGACGCCGGCAAACTCGTAATCTTCCACCACTTCACGCGCGAGGATTGCAATCGGGAAACGCCGCAGAAGTTCTTCGGTTGCATTCGGAATCAACGACGGATCGGCAATAAGCTGTTGGCGATGACCGGGATGCCGCGCCAGAAACAGTGCGAAAAAGCCGAGCATTGACGCAACCGTATCGAGCCCTGCGGTAAGCATCAGCAACACCATGCCGCCCATGGTGTCGTCATCGAGATATTCGCCATCGATTTTTGCCGCGGCAATCGCGCTGAACATATCGGTGCCAGGATTGGTGCGTCGCTCTTTGGTTTTCTGCAGGCCATAACCGACAAACTGCATCAGCGCGCCGACACGTTCGTCATCGGTTTCGCCGCGCATCGCCACTTCGGCCCAATCGGTGAGCATGCCGCGATCACTTTCTGGCAGATCGACAATTTTCATAAAAATCGCGATCGGTAAGTGCTGCGCGAATTCGCTGATAAATTCGCATTCCCCTTTGGCCTTGAAACCTTCAATCAATTCGATCGTCAAAGCACGCGCAGTTTCTGCCAGCTGTGTAACGGCTTTCGGAGACAGATGACCGGCGATGATGTTACGAAATTTGACGTGATCCGGCGGATCGATTTGTAACGGTTTGAACGGCGGTGTCGGGCGATCCGGTTTTGGCACGACGACCGTCCGCGACGAGAAATGCGCGTAGTCCGACAAAACCTTATTGATTTCTACAGAGCGCGTAACCAGCCAGTGTCCGCCGTTGCGCGGCGTCCAGAAAACTTCCGGGATATTCGGTGCGGTCAGTTTTTTCAGCGCGAGCTGATATTCGGCATTCTCGACTGGAAAATTGTAGATGTCGAAGTCATACACGCGGTCGGCGGGTACATAGTCGGGTTTGGTGG
>JBEVMI010000342.1:0-4457 GCA_040508685.1 Spongiibacteraceae bacterium | reverse complement strand
AACGTGAGGTAAAAAAAATGAAACACACTCATTCTGCTGGTTTCAATACATTCCGTTTTGGCACGGCCGCAATTGCGGCACTGGTTCTGCTGCTTGGATCGTTGTCGGCGATGGCCGAAACCGCCGCCGAACTCGATCGCGATGTCGACAGCGCCTACCAGAAGCTGATGAGCAGTTCACCCGCCGCCAGGGAGCTTGCCAGCGTATCCAAGGGCGTACTCGTATTCCCGAGCATCGTCAAAGCCGGACTCGTCATCGGTGGCCAGTACGGCAAAGGCGCACTGCGCGTGAAGGGCAAGACGACCGGCTATTACAACACCACGGCAGCATCATTCGGCTTGCAGGCTGGCGCGCAATCGTTCGGCTACGCGATGTTTTTCATGACAAACGATGCGCTCAAATATCTCGATAAAAGTGATGGCTGGGAAGTCGGCGTCGGCCCGACCCTTGTTGTCGTCGACGAAGGTGTGGCGCGTTCACTGTCGACCTCGACCGCGAAGGAAGATGTTTACGTATTCTTTTTCGACCAGAAAGGTTTGATGGCGGGACTCGGTGTGCAGGGTTCGAAAATTACCCGGATCACCATGGATAAATAAGCAAAATGGATAACCGCTGACGCAACACATCTTCAAACATCGAACTTTCACCATCGAGGGGAACAGGATGATAAATCTCACCAAAGGCAAAACCGCGTGGCTCCAGTCGGGCGCGCTGCTGGCAGCGACACTGCTGTTCAACACGCACGCACGCGCCGATGCGATGCAGGATTGCCTGCTGCGAAAACTCGACAGCGGTGCCGAAGATGCCACCGCGCGCGAAATGCGCGCCGCCTGCCGGGCGGAACTGGCCCCGGGCACCGCGCCGCTTTCCTCCGCAGCAACGTCCACTGCACCCCTCTCCGCTGCGCCAGTGTCCGCTGCCCGCGAGCGGGTGCAACGCCAGCGCAGCACGGAATGGTCGCCGTACGTGCTCTCCGCTCACAAACAAAACTACATCCTGATGTATAGCCACGCGGACGAACAAAACCCGATCTACACCACCAGTGGTGATAAAGAACTCGCCGAAAACGAGGAAGTAAAATTTCAGGTCAGCTTCAAGTTCCCGCTGACGCAGAACGACCTGTTCGTGAAAGACGACGCCGTCCATTTCGGCTTCACGTTGAAATCGTTCTGGCAGCTGTATAACGACGACGTTTCTGCACCGTTTCGCGAAACCAACTACAACCCGGAATTGTTCTACACCATGCCGCTGAACCTCGACCTGAACGGGGCGGATACGGCGCTGCGTTTTGGCGCCGAACATGAATCCAATGGCCGCACGCAATTGCTCAGCCGCAGCTGGAATCGCGTCTATGCACAGATGTTCTACGCCAAGGACAACTACATCGTGTCGCTGCGCCCGTGGTATCGGATCCCCGAAGACGACAAGGATTCGCCGACCGATGCGGATGGCGACGACAATCCGGATATCGACGATTACATGGGCTATTTCGAGCTCAACGGTGCGCTCCAGTACAAGAACTTCGAATTCACTTCGCTGATTCGCAACAATCTGCGCAGCGAAAATCACGGCGCCTTCGAACTGGGCGTGAGTTTTCCGTTGTGGGGACGCCTGCGCGGCTATGCGCAATATTTCAACGGTTACGGCGAAAGCCTGGTCGACTACGACCACAAAATGGAGCGTATCGGCGTGGGGGTGTTGTTAACCGATCTGTTGTGACCCCTACTTGAAAAGAACATGCAGCGGGTGCCGCCGGCGCCTGCCGTTCCGCAGCGATGTAGATTGAAGCAGATATGGATACCATGGCGCCCTCGCCGTCACGCGCTGACATTCCATCGAAACCCCTGAAAAAGGCCGCCGTAAAAGCTGCTGCCCAACGCAAGCGCGCAGCGAAAACGGCCCGCCGCACGGTGACCGAAATTCCGCGCGAGTTGAGCTGGCTGGCTTTCAACGACCGCGTCCTGCAGGAAGCCTCCGACCCCGGTGTGCCAACCATTGCGCGCGTGCGTTATCTCGGCATTTTTTCCAACAACATGGACGAGTTTTTCCGGGTCCGCGTCGCCGACGTCCGCCGTCTCGCCACCTTTTCGAAAGGCATCGAACAGGAACGCTACAAACAACTGCTGGAAAAAATTCAGCAGCGTGTGATCAAACAACAGCGCCGCTTCGATGAAGTGTATTTCGACGTGCTCGACGATCTGCGCCAACACCAGATCTACCTGATCAACGAACACCAGCTCGACCCCGAGCAGGCCGCTTACGTGCGCCGCTATTTTGAACGCCACATCGAGCCGGAACTCGAACCCGTGCTGCTCGACGATATCCATCCGCTGCCGGAACTGACGGATGCCTCCATCTACTTGGCCATCAAACTGCATTGCGAGCCGCATATCCGTTATGCGCTGCTCGAAATTCCGACTGAAAAACTGCCACGCTTCGTTGAAATTCCGCCGCAACACGGTCAGCGCGGCACCGTTTTCATCGTGCTGGAAAACATCATCCGCTTTTGTCTGCCGCAGGTGTTTCGCGGCGTGTTTCCGATCCAGCGCGCCGAGGCCTACACCGTCAAGCTGACGCGCGACGCGGAGCTCGAAATCGATGAAAGCATTACGCAGAGCCTGATGGAACGTATATCGAGCAGTATCAAACGCCGCCGCAAGGCCGATCCGGTGCGGTTCGTGTACGACAACCAGATGCCGGAAGATTTACTGACGTACCTGACCAAACGCCTGAGCCTCGGCCGGTACGACAGTTTTATTGCGGGCGGGCGTTATCACAACTCGAAAGACTTTATGAACTTCCCGCGCGTGGGCCCGAACTCGCTGGATTTCCGCCCGCTGCCCGAAGTGGCCGTAGCGGAGCTGGAAACCGACGCGAATATCTTTGCGTGTATCCGCAATCAGGACGTGTTGTTGTACTACCCCTACCACCCGTTCAATTACGTAATTGAATTTTTGAAAACTGCCGCGATCGACCCGGCGGTGAAATCGATCGACATTTCGCTGTATCGCGTCGCGCGGCAGTCACATATTGTCGATGCACTGATCACCGCGGTGCGCAATCACAAAAAAGTGAACGCGGTGGTTGAGCTGCAGGCGCGTTTTGATGAAGAGGCCAACATCAGCTGCGCCAAACGCCTGACCGAAGGCGGCGTCAACGTGATATCCGGTATTCCCGGTCTCAAGGTCCACTGCAAACTGATTTCCGTAGCGCGTCAGGAAGGCAATCGGCTGCGTTATTACTCGCACGTCGGCACCGGCAATTTCAACGAAAAAACGGCGGCCGTTTACACCGATATCAGTTTGCTGACCTACAACCAGGAGATCGGCGCCGACGTCGCCAATGTGTTCGACTTCGTCGAATACACCTACCACCGGCCACGCTACCGGCATCTGTTCGTATCGCCGAATTCGAATCGCACCAACATCACCGCGCTGATCAACGACGAGATCGCCGCCGCCCTCGCAGGCGCTGCGTCCGGCATCACCATCAAATGCAACAATCTGGTCGACGAACGCATCGTCAACAAACTGTACGAGGCCAGTCAGGCCGGCGTGAAAATTCGCCTGATCGTGCGCGGCATGTGTGCGCTGGTGCCGGGCAAAAAGGGCCTGAGCGAAAACATCGAGGCCATCAGCATCATCGACCGCTTCTTGGAACACGCGCGAGTTTTTGTCTTTCACAACCGCGAAGCGCCGCTGTATTTCATTTCGTCGGCAGATTTGATGGAGCGCAATCTCGATTTTCGCGTCGAAGTCACCTGTCCAATTTTCGCACCGCCGTTGCAGCAGAAAATCCGGACCATTCTCGATCTGCAATGGGCCGACAACGTAAAAGCCCGCACGCTCGACCACGGTCAGACCAATCAGTTGCGTGAAACCAAAGGCGGCCGCGTGCGCAGCCAGGAGGCGGTTCATCGTTATCTCGCCACGGGAGAACTGCCATCACCGAGCGGACGCTAACCATCATGACGCTTCGCAAACTTGCCCTGTTTTGCGTGCTGTGTTGCCTGCCCCTGACGCCCCTGCATGCGCAGCTCTACGCACAGCTGTATTCGGATACGAGCACGGCAGTCGATGCGGTTGCGGATACTGCTGACAGCCCCGCCGCTGTCGACGCAAAAACGGCACCTGCCGAAGTGCGTTTCATGAATCGCCCCGTTGCCACTTTTCGCGCGACGATCTCCGGCACGACGGCGGAAACGCGGGCCCGGCGCGCAACGGAATTATTGCAGCGTTTGCCGCGCCGTGAGCTGACGCTGCCCATCGACATACTGCACGTATCCATCGACAACGAGCCCATGGCCGCGATCCGTCTCGGCGACCGCCTGCTGTTCCTGCTGGCACCTGAGGATGCCGCGCCAGGTGACAAACGCGATTTCGACACGCAGCTCATCGAGGTGCAGGCGCAGTTGCGCGCCGCCCTGACTGCGCGCAATGAGTTCGGGCGCTGGCCCA
>JBEVMI010000309.1:0-7761 GCA_040508685.1 Spongiibacteraceae bacterium | reverse complement strand
CTCGTGGTACTGCTCACCTATCTGGTGTGGGCAATACAAATTCTTTGGAGTATCTGACCGTGGCCAATCTGAGAGTCCTTTCCTTCGACGGCGTCATCGTGGGCGGCGGCGGCTCCGGCCTGCGCGCCGCATTGCAGCTGTCACAGTCCGGCTACAAGACGGCTGTGATCTCCAAGGTATTCCCAACCCGTTCGCACACCGTGTCCGCCCAGGGCGGCATCACCTGTGCGATTGCCAGCTCGGATCCCGATGATGACTGGCGCTGGCACATGTACGACACCGTCAAGGGTTCCGACTATATCGGCGACCAGGATGCGATCGAATACATGTGCAGTGTCGGCCCGGAAGCGGTGTTCGAGCTGGACCACATGGGTCTGCCGTTCTCGCGCACCGACGAAGGCCGTATTTATCAGCGTCCGTTCGGCGGCCAGTCGAAGGATTACGGTAAGGGCGGTCAGGCTGCGCGTACCTGCGCCGCGGCAGACCGCACCGGCCACGCGCTGCTGCACACGCTGTATCAGGCCAACCTGAAAAACGAAACCGTATTCTTCAACGAGTGGTACGCGGTCGATATCGTCAAGAACCAGGACGGCGTCGTTACCGGTTGTATCGCGATCTGCATCGAAACCGGTGAAACGGTTTACGTGAAATCGAAAGCCACCGTCTTTGCCACCGGCGGTGCGGGTCGTATTTATGCCTCGACCACCAATGCCCACATCAACACCGGCGACGGTATTGGCATGGGCCTGCGTGCCGGTGTACCGGTACAAGATATCGAAATGTGGCAGTTCCACCCGACCGGCATCGCCGGCGCCGGGGTACTCGTCACCGAAGGCTGCCGCGGTGAAGGCGGTTACCTCGTCAACAAGAATGGCGAGCGTTTCATGGAGCGCTACGCACCCAACGCGAAAGATCTCGCCGGTCGCGACGTCGTCGCGCGGTCGATGGTGCGCGAGATCATCGAAGGTCGCGGTTGTGGCCCCAATGGCGATCACGTTTATCTGAAGCTCGAACATCTCGGCGAAGAAGTGCTGCACTCGCGTCTGCCGGGTATCTGCGAACTGTCGAAAACCTTCGCGCACGCCGATCCGGTCAAAGAGCCGGTGCCGGTCGTGCCGACCTGCCATTACATGATGGGCGGCATCCCGACCAATATTCACGGTCAGGCGCTGACCGTCGATGCCAGCGGCAACGACGTGATCATCCCGGGTCTGTACGCGTGCGGCGAAGTCGCCTGTGTATCGGTACACGGCGCCAACCGTCTCGGCGGCAACTCGCTGCTCGACCTCGTGGTATTCGGTCGCGCGTCGGGTCTGTTCATCGAGCAGGCGTTGCGCGCCGGTATCGAACACCGCGATGCCAGCGACTCCGATCTCGACCAGGCACTGACGCGTCTCGATCGCCTCAACAACAGCAAAGGCGGCGAAAAAACCGCCGTGCTGCGCAAAGAGCTGCAGACCACCATGCAAAATTACTTCGGTGTGTTCCGCCGCGGTGACTACATGCAGAAAGGTATTCAGGAACTCTCCGATTTGCGCAGTCGCATCGACAACATCAATCTCGAAGACAAGAGCCAGACCTTCAATACCGCACGTATCGAAGCGCTGGAACTGCACAACCTGTTTGAAGTCGCCGAAGCCACCGCGATCGCCGCGGAAGTGCGCAAGGAAAGCCGCGGCGCACATGCCCGCGAAGATTTCCCGGATCGCGACGACACCAACTGGCTGTGTCACTCCCTGTACTTCCCCGGCGAAAAACGTGTGGCCAAGCGGGCGGTCAACTTCAAGCCCAAAACGGTGGCAACGTTCGAACCGAAAGTGCGTACCTATTGATCGGGTGAGGCGAGAGAAATCATGTTGCAAGTCAGTCTGTATCGTTACAACCCGGAAGCCGATCAAGAGCCGAAAATGGTCGACGTCCAAGTCGACACCGGCGGCAAGGATCTGATGGTCCTCGACGTGCTGGAGCTGTTGAAGGCCGACGATCCGACGATGGCCTTCCGGCGCTCCTGCCGCGAAGGCGTCTGCGGCTCCGATGGCATCAACATCAACGGCAAGAACGGCCTCGCGTGTATCACGCCGCTGTCCGAAGCACTGAAGGGCGGCAACAAGCTGGTCCTGCGGCCGCTGCCGGGCCTGCCGGTGGTGCGCGACCTCGTCGTCGACATGGGTTTGTTCTACAAGCAGTACGAAAAGATCAAACCCTACCTGATCAACAACACCCCGGCGCCGGCGATCGAACGTCTGCAATCGCCGGAAGAGCGCGCGAAGCTGGATGGCCTTTACGAGTGCATCCTGTGTGCATGCTGTTCGACCGCGTGTCCGTCGTTCTGGTGGAATCCGGATCGTTTCATCGGCCCGAGCGGTCTGCTGCAGGCATACCGTTTCCTGGTCGACAGCCGCGATACTGCCACTGATCAGCGCCTGGCCGAACTGGATGATCCGTTCAGCGTATTCCGCTGCCACGGCATCCAGAACTGCGTGAACGTGTGCCCGAAAGGTCTCAATCCGACCAAAGCAATCGGCCACATTCGCAACATGTTGCTGACACGCGCGACCTGAGGTCGCAGCAGGGAAGCAATTCGGCTGTCCGTGGCCAAGGGAGCGGCTACACTAGCGGGCGTCCGACAATTTCAGCAGCTGTTCCCAGTAAAAGAATGGGGGCTGCAAATGGTAGTCGGATACTCGGCGTCGCTTACCGGCACGTCGGGACTGGAATTCCGATTAGTCACATCCAGCGGGGCAATCCGGGCGACACCCGAATGACCTGACGGAACCGAAGCTGGCGCGTTCCCTGACTATTAGGGGCGTGCGCCGCTGAGTGCCGCGCCAGCCTTCGCCACTGCGCGCTCAGTTGTTATCCCAAGCTGGTTCGTTGTTTTGCAACGAATGGTTTCGAATCAGTCGTCCCCGCCCCACAGTTTTAATATCGCGGGTGAGTCACGATGCGCGAAAGCACCGGCCAAAAAAGTTCGTCCAGCGTCGCCAAAAGCAAAGGTGTGGCGCCCTCTATGGAGCAGCTTCGCAGCAGCTCGCAGTTATCCGGTGGCAATGCCGCCTATATCGAATCCCTCTACGAAGGCTGGCTCGCCAATCCGGAAGCGGTGGCGCCCGAGTGGCGCGACTATTTCGGCGCGCTGCCCAAGGTCAATGGCACTGTCACCGATACCCCGCATTCCTTGGTGCGGCTGCAGTTCGAGCAGCTGGCCAAGGCGCCGGTGCGGTTGCGTTCGCGCGAGGTCAAGGTCTCCGAGCACGAGCGCAAACAGGTGCGCGTACTGCAGTTGATGAGTGCGTACCGCCAGCGCGGTCACCAGAAGGCCAAGCTCGATCCGCTCGGCCTGTGGTCGCGTCCTGCGGTGCCTGATCTGGAGCTGGAGTTTCACCAGCTCGGTGCGGCCGATCTCGATACCGTATTTCAGGTCGGTCGTCCCTACATCGGCAAGGACCAGGCTTCGCTCAAGGACATCATTGACGCGCTGGAGCAGACCTACTGCAACACCGTCGGCGCCGAGTTTCGCCATATTCTCGATACCGAACAGCGGCGCTGGATCGAGCAGCGTATGGAAAGCGTGCGTTCGCGCCCACCCTATACGTTCTCCGAGCGCCGCCATTTGCTGGAGCGACTGACGGCCGGTGAAGGGCTCGAAAAAGCACTGGCGACCAAATATCCGGGCGTCAAACGGTTCGGCCTCGAAGGCGGCGAAAGTCTGATTCCGATGCTGGATACGATGATCCAGCGTATCGGCTCGTATGAGGCGAAAGAGATCGTGATTGCGATGGCGCACCGCGGTCGTCTCAATGTGCTGATCAATATTCTCGGCAAAAATCCGGCGGAGCTGTTCGACGAGTTCGAGGGCAAGGCCACCTACGTCGGTTCGGCCGATGTGAAATACCACCAGGGTTTTTCGTCGAACGTGATGACGCCGGGCGGTGAAATGCATCTCGCGCTCGCGTTCAACCCGTCGCACCTGGAAATCGTCTCGCCGGTGGTGGTGGGATCGGTGCGGGCCCGTCAGGATCGCCGTGCCGACAAGCAGGGCGACAAGGTTGTACCGATCATCATGCACGGCGATGCGGCGTTTGCCGGTCAGGGCGTCGTCATGGAAACCTTCCAGATGTCGCAGACGCGCGCCTACAAAACCGGTGGCACGATCCACATCGTTATCAACAACCAGGTCGGTTTCACTACCAGCAAAGCGGAAGATGCGCGCTCGACCGAATATTGCACCGACATTGCGAAGATGGTGCAGGCGCCGATTTTCCATGTGAACGGCGACGACCCGGAAGCGGTGTTGTTCGTGACCCAGCTCGCCGTCGATTTCCGGCAACAGTTCAAGAAAGACGTGGTTATTGATCTGTTCTGCTACCGCCGTCGTGGCCATAACGAGGCCGATGAGCCGGGCGCGACCCAGCCGCTGATGTACCAGATCATTCGCAAACACCCGACTACGCGCGAGCTGTACGCAAAATATCTGACCGAGCAAGGTGTGCTCAGCGATAACGAAGCGCAGCGCATGGCCGACGAATATCGCCGTCTGCTGGAAAGCGGCCAGCACGTCGTCCGCAGCCTGGTGCATGAGCCGAATGCCGGACTGTTCGTCGACTGGACGCCGTATATCGGTCACGCCTGGAATATTCCGTGCGACACCACGATTCCGCTCGATCGGCTGCAGGATCTGGCGCGCCGTCTCAACACGGTGCCAGCGAGCTTTCCGTTGCAGAAGCAGGTCGAGAAAGTCTACGAAGAGCGCGTGAAAATGGGCGCCGGCGAGACGCCGCTAAACTGGGGTTTTGCCGAAACGCTGGCCTACGCGACCTTGCTCGACGCCGGCCATCCCGTCCGGATGACCGGCCAGGATGTCGGTCGCGGCACGTTCTCGCATCGCCACGCCGTGCTGCACAGTCAGGATGACGGCAGCGTGCTGGTGCCGTTGGCGCAATTGCAGCCACAAGGTCCGGCGATCGAGATTTACGACTCGCTGCTGTCGGAAGAAGCGGTGCTGGCATTCGAGTACGGATATTCGACGACCATGCCGAATGCGATGGTGATCTGGGAAGCGCAGTTCGGCGATTTTGCCAACGGTGCCCAGGTCGTCATCGACCAGTTCATCACCAGCGGTGAACATAAATGGCAGCGTCTCTGTGGCCTCACCATGCTGTTGCCGCACGGTTACGAAGGGCAGGGGCCGGAGCACAGCTCGGCGCGACTCGAGCGTTATTTGCAGATGTGCGCGGAACACAATATCCAGGTGTGTGTGCCGACCACGCCGGCGCAGGTATTCCACATGCTGCGGCGGCAGGCGTTGCGTCCCTTGCGCAAACCGTTAGTGGTGATGACCCCGAAAAGTCTGCTGCGCCACAAAGAGGCGATTTCCACGCTGGATGAGCTGGCCAATGGTGCGTTCTACAACGTGCTCAATGATCCGGATGTCACTAATCCGGAATTGATCACGCGTCTGGTGATGTGCAGCGGCAAGGTGTACTACGACCTGCGCGAAGCGGTACGTCAGCGCGGGATGAAGAACGTTGCGATCATTCGGTTGGAGCAGTTGTATCCGTTCCCGGAGCAGGAGCTCGCCGCGGTAATGGCGCCGTACACCAATATCGAAGAAATTGCCTGGTGTCAGGAGGAGCCCATGAATCAGGGCGCCTGGTATCCGAGTCAGCACCATATGCGCCGCGTGATCAACCAGCACAAACGCACGTTGTATTTGGAGTACGCGGGCCGCGACGCCTCCGCTTCGCCGGCGGCCGGTTACATGGCTTTGCACCAGGCGCAGCTGGGGCGTTTAATTCGCGATGCATTAAAAATTCCGCATGAACCTCAGGCGCCGACGCAAGTCGTTGCCGAAGCGAATCCAAAAGCACACGCCAACGCACAAGCACAAGACTGACTGTTCCGTACGGACTATTTATTGCTGACTATTAATTGTTAAGAAAACAGCCGCTGCTGTTAAGGACCAGGAATGACCATCGAGATCAAGGCCCCGACATTTCCCGAATCCGTTGCCGACGGCACCATCGCCACTTGGCACAAAAAGCCGGGGGAGGCGGTCGCTCGCGATGAGCTGATCGTTGATATTGAAACCGACAAAGTGGTGCTCGAAGTCGTCGCGCCGGCCGCGGGCGTGTTGGCCGAGGTATTAAAGAATGAAGGTGATACCGTGCTCAGCGAAGAGTTGATCGCGCGTTTCGAAGAGGGTGCAACAGCCGCCGCTGCGCCTGCTGCGGCCCCCTCCGCGGCAAAACCGGCGGCAATTGTCGCGCCCGCAACCGAGGCGAAACTGGCGCCGGCTGCCCGCAAGCTGGTCGATGAGAAAGGCCTCGACGCCGGTGCGATTGCGCCGAGCGGCAAAGGCGGTCTCGTCACCAAGGAAGACGTCGTTGCTTTCGTTGAGCAACAAAAGGGTGTTGCGCAGCAGTCGCCGGCGCCGACACTGGCCGTCGTGGAAGCCCCGGTCGTCGGCGAGCGCGTTGAAAAACGCGTGCCGATGACGCGTCTGCGCACGCGCATCGCCGAGCGTCTGCTCGAAGCGACCCAGACCACGGCGATGTTGACCACGTTCAATGAGGTCAACATGAAACCGGTCATGGACCTGCGCAACCAGTACAAGGATATGTTCGAAAAATCCCACCACGGCGTGCGCCTGGGGTTTATGGGCTTTTTCGTCAAGGCTGCCTGTGAGGCGCTGAAACGTTTCGCGGTCGTCAATGCCTCGATCGACGGCAGCGATGTGGTGTATCACGGCTATCAGGATATCGGCGTTGCAGTGTCGACTGAGAAAGGTCTGGTGGTACCGGTACTGCGCGATGCGGATCAGATGAGTATTGCCCGCGTCGAAGAAAAAATTCGCGACTTCGGTCTGCGCGCGCGCGATGGCAAGCTCAGTCTCGACGATATGCAGGGCGGCACGTTTACCATTACCAATGGCGGCGTATTCGGCTCGCTGTTGTCGACACCGATTTTGAACCCGCCACAAACTGCGATTCTCGGCATGCACAAAATTCAGGAGCGCCCGATGGCCGTCAAAGGTCAGGTGGTGATTCTGCCGATGATGTATCTCGCGCTGTCCTACGATCATCGCCTCGTCGATGGTAAAGATGCGGTGCAGTTCCTCGTCACCATCAAAGAGCTGCTCGAAGATCCGGCGCGGATATTGTTAGAGGTGTAAAAAGCGCTCGAAGTGTGATTTTCTCCCTCCCCTGACAAGGGGAGGGCCGGGGAGGGGTTTTGACCCGCTAAACCCAACCCCCCTCGATCCCCCCATGTGAGGGGGGAAGTATTAAACGAGTCAGGAATTAAAACGATATGGCGAAATACGACGTAGTGGTAATCGGCGCCGGCCCCGGTGGTTATGTCGCGGCGATTCGCGCCGCCCAACTCGGCCTCAAAACCCTGTGTATCGAGAAAGGCGTCAATAAATTCGGCAAACCGAATTTCGGTGGCACCTGTTTGAATGTCGGCTGCATTCCGTCGAAAGCCTTGCTCGACAGCTCGCATAAATTTCACGAAGCCGCCCACGATTTCGCGGTGCACGGCATTCAGGTCAAAGACGTCGCCATCAATGTGCCGGCGATGATCAAACGCAAAGACGAGGTGGTCAAACAACTCACCGGTGGTATCGGCGCGTTGTTTAAAGCCAACGGTGTCGACGCGATGGAAGGTGCCGGCAAATTGTTGTCGGGAAAACGCGTCGAAGTGACCAAAGCCGATGGCACCACGGAAATTATCGAAGCCGACAATGTCGTGCTCGCCACC
>JBEVMI010000228.1:0-5045 GCA_040508685.1 Spongiibacteraceae bacterium | reverse complement strand
CGAATACGTAAGCCCCACGATGCGCTCGATGCATTTATCAATCTCTATGCCGAAGATGCGGTGATGTATTTCCAGGGGCGTAACTGGCCGTACGCCGGCAAACATGCTGGACGCACCGCCATCGCGAAAATATTCCGCGAAGGCATCACGCTGTTTACGGCGCCGCTCGAATTCCGGGAAAACCGTTTGTGGATTCTCGACGACGAGCGTCTGTTGTGGTGGTGGCGTTCGCGCTCGGTGACGTTCAAGGACAAGCCCATGTCGAACAGTGGCCTGACGGTGCTGCGTTTTCGCGACAATCTCATCATCGAACATCAGGAATACACGGAAATGCGGTCCCGCTCGGCCGCGTTGGCCAGCCAAGATGTCGGTTCCGCCGCCGTATTTATCGCCTCGGATGCAGCGCAGTGGATCAGCGGTTCGACGTTGCTGGTCAGCGGCGGCTGGCAATCAGCCGCAGCCGCAATCTCGTAATCGATACAACGCTAGGTTAAATTCGATAGCAGTGCATAGAGGGTCTTCCGCGTCGGCGCGTGCTTTCTTGGGGTTTTTAGAGTGCGCAATAAACTGCGCCGATTCCTGGGCAAGTGCCTGAATCAAATGGACCAACGGTTCGATCGGCATTTTGCGAATCGACCCACCTTCGATTCCCCCTTCAACTGCCGCTTTGATAATTCCCATACTGTAGCTCGCTTCGAGCTTTCGCCATCTTACCCACCCCATAAGCGCCGGGCCGTCGATCAGGAGAATGCGCTGTACTTCCGGCTTCGTCGACAATTCCAGAAAGGTGGCGATGCCTTGCTTAAACGCCAGTCACCGCTCGTTGCCTTTCGTTGTTCGCATTAGCTCGTCTGCCGGGGCTTTGAGATCAGCTCCGACAGCCTCGAAGACTGCCAAAAAAAAGATCTTCTTTCTCGGGAAAATAGTGCGTCAGTGCGCCGCGAGTTACGCCGGCCTTTCGACAATTTCATTGGTACCGGTCGCGTAATACCCTTTCTCGGCAAACAACCGGCGAGCGGTTTCCACCGATACAGCACGCGTCTCTATCGGCCGCTCAACGCGCATTGAAATCTTTTTCTGCACAATTTTTCCCCTTGACAGCAATGGTCACATCCCGAGTAACATCCCGGCTGTCTGTTTGCAACTAGGGCCCTTATTCTACTAGATTGAGGCGCATATCGTGCCCTGGTCATGCTAAGCGACACTGATCGCCGGTTAGCAATTCCGGCGGCGTCATAGAAAAAGAAAAAGCTCGATCCGGTGCGCATAGCCAGATCATCAAGCCGTGCCGATTCGAAAATGCTGTAGTACAACAAAATAACTACTATGGAGCACGCTATGAATAATAAGGTAAATAAAACAAGGCTTTCCGTGGCAATCATGCTGGCAGTTGGCGCAGCCGAGGTCAGCACGCCCGTATGGGCGGCGGCTTCGCTGGAAGAAGTTATAGTGACTGCGCGCAAAACGGAGGAAATGGCCCAGGACGTACCGATCGCCATCACCGCCATTGGCCCGGAGACGATCCAGAACCAAAAAATCGTCGGTCTTTACGATCTGCAACGCATCACGCCCAGCCTGAACATCGCGCCTGACGCATACGGCCCCCTTGGGGGCCTCGTCGCATTGCGCGGACAACGGCAGGGCGACACGCTGTTGTCGCAGTCACCTGCGGTCGGCATCTACGTCGACGGCGTCTATCAATTCGCGACACAGGGCCAGGCGCTGGCCAACATGCTCGATGTCGAACGCATCGAAGTGCTGAAAGGACCACAAGGGACCTTGTTCGGTCGCAACACGACGGGTGGCGCCATCAGCATCACCAATAAAATGCCGAGCGACATCGTCGAAGGCGATTTGAAAGTCGGATTCGGCAATCAGAACCGCAAAGAAGTGGCTGGTACATTCAACACGCCCCTCTGGGAGAACGCCGCGCTCCGTCTCAATGCGCAGTCGATCACCGACGACGGGTACGGCAAGAACCTCACAACCGACGACGAGATTGGCGAAATTGACAACCAGCTCGCGCGTGCGGCACTGAAGATCGACCCTACTGAGGCATTCGAAATCGTAGTCCGCGGCGAATACGCGGAAGGTGAGACCAGTACGCAGCCGAAGAAACTGGTCGCGGCCAGTCCGACGGGGCTAGCCGGCGTTACCGTGGCTGCGGCCAGTGGATTGTTCCTGCCGAATCCGGCCTTCAATCCGGCCAATCCCATCAGTGCGACCAACGCGCCGGTGGTTCCGAATGCGCCGGCGGGCGCCCAGTTGCTGCTGAATTCGGTTCCGACCAGCACATATGACATCGCTTACAGCATGGATCCAAGCCAGCATGTACGCAGCTCGGGGGGATCGCTGACGCTGTCGTACGACTTCAATAGGGATCTCACCCTGAAGTCGATCAGCGCGTATAGCGAATCCCACTTCAGGGCGGCGCAGGATTCAGACGGAACCATCTACCAACTGCTGGACTCCGACCAAATAGTGCGTCAGATCCGCGGCTACACGCAGGAATTCACGCTCGCCGGCACATCATTTGATGACAAGCTGGACTGGGTCGCAGGTGCCTATTACTACGACACGACCGGGCGCGATTTCGATAGCGTCTGGCCGCTGCAGCTCGTCGCGACTACTTTTCGTACGACGCCTCAGACCACTAATTCCTTTCTCGAATCCAAAAGCCTTGCGGGCTATACGCAAGGCACCTATAGGCTCACCGACGAGCTCGGTTTGACCGCCGGTGTGCGCTGGACCAAAGATGAGCAGGATCTCGATTCCCGCAATACGCAAAACGGAATTTGTTCCGTTCCCAGCGCGCCAGGTACATGCAGTGCCAAATTCGAGACGAGCAACATCAATAAATCCTACATGGTCACCCTCGACTACAAACTCTCCGACGACGTGTTGACTTATGTGCGCACGGCGCGGGGTTTCAAGGCCGGCGGGCTCAATCAGCGCGGCGGCACCTCGGCGGTATTCTTCGCGCCGTTCGATCCGGAACAGGTCACCGATTACGAAATTGGCCTGAAGTCGGAGCTGTTTGACCAGCGCGTCCGCCTCAACGTCAGTGCTTACCAGTCCGATTACAAGGATATCCAGCGAACCACGATCATCCCCAACCCCGCCGGCGGTATCGCCTCCGTCATCGGCAATGCGGCCGCAGCCACCATCGATGGCCAGGAAATCGAACTGACCGCGATTGTGACCGACAACCTCGTGCTGCAACTGACGGGCTCGCACGTGAAGGCGGAGTTCGACAAATACGTCGTCAATGGCGTCGATGTCAGCGATCGCAAATTCGCGATTCCTGAGTGGCAATACAGTGTCGGCGCCACCTATACGCTGCCGACGCAGGTCGGCGACCTGCGTACCAACATCAACTGGTCATGGGTGGACGATCAGGATTTCCAGCCGGAAAACCACGGCCCGGGCATTCCCGCGTCGTATTCGGTGCAGGAAGCCTACGGCCTGCTGGATGCGCGGATCGCGTTGCGTATCGACAGTATCGACGGCGAAGTCGCGCTGTGGGGCAAGAACCTGACCGACAAGGAGTACATCAACGGCGCACTGGACGTGAATGGCGCAGGCTTTGGCTTCGTCACCAACAACTATGCGCCACCGCGTACATTCGGCATCGAAGTCAGCAAGCATTTCTGAGCTAAATCGTCGAATTGATCTCCGCAGCAACCTTTCGGGCCGCCTACTAGCGGCCTTTTTTACATCTGTTACCCGTCGAAATACCAACAGTGCGAGGATTTCTATCTTGTATTTATTGACCGATCGCGTAAGGAATCGGATTGCCAGCACCTGGGTGGCGTTGCCAGCGTACCCGTGGCTCAAAACCTCTGCCATGTTGAGCTCAGCTTTTTTGCGAAGCCTTTACACCAACATTGAGCGGAATCGATTAATTGCGCGGCGGTCGCATCCACGCACCCGATAAGCCATGCGCTTGGAAACTAGTACTTTCAGGGCCGTTCAGGTAGTCCGGCGCGTCCGCACGGACTTGATCGCGGCGGTTTTCAATTCGCGAAAACCCGCGGCGCAATAACTCACCAGGTACTTCTGCGCGTGGGGCGAATGCAGCAGAGGTAAATCCGCGCTGCCCTTGCGATCCGTCAGCAGCGCAATAAAAATGGATTCGAATGCATCGAAACTCCAAAGCAGTTTTTCTTTTGGATAGTCCGGCATCGCACGCGCTAGCGCATCCAGGAATGCCTGGCGCACTGGCCGGTGATAGTCGTGCGCAGGCGCATAAGCTTCAGGGCTCAAGCCGGGGTGCCGGTGCAGCAGTGAGAAGCGAAATACGAATAACAATCCTCGATCGCCTTGAGCAACCTTTTCGAGAATGTCACGTGAATAGGCGTGCAGAATTTCTTCCACCGTAGCGGCAGACTTGCGACGCGCTACCAATTGCTCAAGCGCATCTCGTTGCAAGCCATAGGCATGAAGCAGCTGGCGCTCGAATGCTTCCTTGATCAAAGCCTCCTTGCTTTTGAAGTAATAACTTAGAAGGCCTAGCTCGATTCCGGCAGCGGCCGCTATATCCCGAAGAGATGCTTTGACGAAGCCGTGTTCGAGGAAAAGTATTTCGGCGGCATCCAGGATGCGTTCGCGGGTAATTTGACCTTTTGCGGTTTGATGACGCGGCGCGGGCTTTTGCATGAAAAATCGAAATCCTAGCGTTCGGGTAGCTCCAATTGTCGGCGACGGACGGCCACTTGCATAGAGACGGTGTCTAATATATTTTGACGATAGTCAAATACAGTGTCGCAAGGTTTCATTGGGGTTGTTTCACCGCGAGCGAAATCGACCCACACAGCCCGCCCGAACCGTCAGAAATCAAGGAGCTGATCTATGTCGCATACGTATGTCGTCAATCAGACACCCTATCGCATTGGCTTGCTGCAGGATTGGGGCAGCCAAAGACACCGGCCGCGATTCGCGATGCACTGGAGACACTGCGGCTGATTCCGGCGGCGACCGGTGGCCCGGGCACGGTCATCAGCTTCGGTCCGCACGATCACCGCGGCTACAAAGGACGCGACTAC
>JBEVMI010000171.1:0-4975 GCA_040508685.1 Spongiibacteraceae bacterium | reverse complement strand
TCGTCGTGAAAGCGCGACGACGAGGCGCCGATACGTCCGGTCAGCGGGTCAGCGTAGGGGCCGTGCAAGAACGGTTTTGCAAGCCCGGCGGCGAGCGCGGCCATCGACAGATCGCGCTGGCCGACATGCGCGGAATACGTCGAGGCGACGACAGCGCCGGCGAGATCGACGAAAAACAGTTCGGAAAAATCGCGCGCCTGTGTGCGGCGGCTGGCCAGCAAACGTTCGTCGACGGCCGGCAGTTGCGGCGCCAGATCCTCGGCCAGCGAGCGCATATGCTCCCAATAACTCTCGGCCCAGACCGTCAGCAACTGCACTCGGGTCGTCGCGATGCCTTCGAAGGTTTTTTCCACCGTGGCATAGGTATGGCGATTGACGAAACAGGACCAGCCGAGCGCGAGCTTGCCGTTTTTCCCGAACCACGGCAGCCATCGGCGTTCGGCGCCGCTGAGAGACATGCTGAAACTTTTGAGGGCCATGATGAAAACTCGCAACGAAGGGGAAAGGTTTCTTGTTTGAGACACCTTTAGCAATAACCATTCCCATATAAAGTACCTAGGCACTTATTCGATTTGGGAGCTACCAGCACAATTTGAACAATTTGCAACTGGGTATTTTTGTATCAAGAATGAGCACACTCGCCCCACTACGTAGCAGACGCGCGCAAATCAGGCGCAGGTTTGACCGTATCCATGCCGCTGCCATACTTCTGCCCACCTCAATTCATCCAAATCAGGACAGGAGTTTTTAATGGGCACAGGAATGGTGATAACGCTGGTCGTGGCTGCCGCGGCGATGTTGTATGTGGTGGTGATTTACAACGGCCTGGTGGCGCTGAAACACGCCGTCGCCAAAAGTTTTGCCAACATTGATGTGCTGCTGAAACAGCGCCACGACGAATTGCCCAAGCTGGTGGAAACCTGCCGTCAATATATGCAGCACGAACAAGGCACCCTGCAGAAAGTGATCGAGGCGCGTTCGCGCGTCGCCAGTGCCAGCGCGGCTCGCGACATTGAAGCCCTCAACACCGCCGAGAGCTCGCTGCGCCAGGGACTCGGGCAACTGTTTGCGCTGGCGGAAAATTATCCCGACCTGAAAGCCAACGACACCTTTTTGCATTTGCAGGCGCGCATCAGCCAGATCGAAAACGCACTGGCCGACCGTCGCGAGACCTACAACGATGCGGTCAATAACAACAATGTTCGCATCGAACAATTTCCGGATGCGGTCGTCGCCAGCCTGGGCGGCTTCAAACCGGCGCGGTTGCTGAAATTTCGCGCGCAGGAAACTGCCGACGTCAATGTCGCCGCCCTGTTCAAAACCAGCTGACTCCACGATTCCATGAACTGGAATTTACTGCTGCCACCTTTGCTGGCACTGGCGGCGGCTGCGGGCGGCCTCCTTTTTATGGCCGCGCAGCTGCGCAAGGCACGCCTGATCGAAGACACCCCCACCTCGCGCATTCGCTCGGCACCGCAGGGTTATGTCGAGCTCGGCGGTTTTGCGCGCGCGCTCGGCGACAGCGAGCAGCCGTTAATCGCGCCGCTGACACAGCAAACCTGCGTCTGGTTTCGTTATCGCATCGAACGTTACGAACGCGGTGGCAAAAACTCGCGCTGGAATACCATCGAAAGCGGCAGCAGTGAGCAGTGGTTCGAACTCGACGACGGCGGCGACCGCTGTTGTGTCGATCCGCGCGGCGCCGACATCACGCCGACCGTTCGCGAATGCTGGAAAGGGTCGTCGCGGCATGCTCAGCACAGCGTCAAAACCCATCGTTCGCCGCTCGATGTCATTTTCGGGAACCTCGGCGAGCGTTTTACATTCGGTGGCAGCGACGAATACCGCTACACCGAATGGCGCATCCATGCCGGCACCCGGTTGTACGCACTCGGCCATTTCGAAACCGTGCACGGCCCCAGCGGCGCCGAACGCGAGCAGATCCAGACTCGCGCGCTGCTGAATCAGTGGAAACAGAATCGCGATGAACTGCTCGGCCGTTTTGATCGCAACGGCGACGGCGAAATCGATTTGCAGGAGTGGGAAGAAGCGCGCCGATCGGCAGCCCGCGCCGCTCAGATACAGGCATTAAAAGATGCCCCCGCAGCGGCAATCAGCGTGTTGTGCCGACCACCGAACCGGAGCCAGCCCTATCTCATCGCCACCACCGATCCGGAGCGACTGGCGCGCCGCCATCGCTGGCAGGCGGCATTCGGTCTGCTGGTGGGCATCGGCGGCGCCGGCTTGTTCACACTGCGACATTTCGGCAGTTAATGCCGTCTTTATTCCCGGACGCCGATATCGGCCCTAACATCCGGACAAAGGTGCGGCTGCAATCGACACAACATTAATTTCATTTCAGGGTGGACTGAAGCGGCGACGCTCCGAAACTTCAAGGCTATGATGAATATGGGGTCAGCTTGCGGGCAACCCCGCACGCAAGAACCGAAACCTCGGCACCCCCACTGAGGATTCCATCATGAAAACGCACGGCTTCTCTTTGCTTGTCATGGTTCTGTTGGGGGTGGCGCTCGCCGCCTGCGGCCCCCGCGAACATCCGCTCCCTCCCGACGTCGTCACCTCCCTGCAATCGCGCTACAACGAAAACGATCCCCATGGCGCGGCCGAACTGTTTACGGATGACGGTGCCATCATGTCCGAGTTCGGCGACTCCGTACGCGGCAAAGTGGCGATCCAGGAATTCCTGAAAGGCGAACTCGACAAACGTCTTCAGTACTGGATCACCTCGGAGCACAGCTCATCGACCGGCGACTTCGGTTACGACCACGGCACCATGCGTGTCCGTGATACCGCCAAGGGACAGGATCTCGAGAATGCGAAATACATGACCCTGTACCGAAAGGTGGACGGCTCGTGGAAGATCTACCGCACCATCTACAACACCAACTCGCTGGCGGTTTGCACGTCGGTACAGGTAACGCCACCGGACCCAACCGGAGACAGCACCACGCCATGAAAAACTTCGCGGAATTATTTTCTGCTCCACAGAAATAACAGCGAATAAAAAGGCTCGCATCAAGCGGGCCTTTTTATGGGGCGTAACGCGTGTTTACTCTTCCAGCAGCGAACGCAACATCCACGCCGTCTGCTCGTGTACGGTCAGGCGTTGCGTCAGCAAATCCGCGGTGGGTTCATCGCCGGCTTTGTCGGCCAGCGGAAACATTTCGCGTGCGGTGCGCGCCACCGCTTCGTGACCCTCAACCAGAATCGACACCATCTCCAACGCCTTCGGCGGCTTCACCGGCGCATCCTTGATCGAACTCAATTTGCTGAATTGCGCGTATGAACCCGGCGCCGGATGACCGAGCGAACGGATACGCTCCGCAATCGGATCCACCGCGTTCCACAGTTCCGTGTACTGCGTCATGAACATCACGTGCAGCGTGTTGAACATCGGCCCGGTGACGTTCCAGTGAAAGTTGTGCGTGGTCAGATACAACGTGTAAGTGTCTGCGAGCAATTTGCTCAACCCTGCAGCAATCGCCGCACGATCTTTTTCGCCAATTCCGATATTGATGGCAGGTGCCGGACTACGACTTTTGGCCATAACGATTTGCTCCTGAGTGGATAGGCAGAACAGAGCCGCATAATTGCGTATTACCGCCCCTGGTATCGACCGAAAGAGACCTGCTCTTTCCATTATTTCGATGTCAACAATAGGCGCATCAAAGCCCCTGAAACGATCTTTATATAATTTTCCGCGTCGCGTCCAGCTGCCTACTGTGAGCCTCCACCTTTATTTCGAGTCGACCCCGTATCAGAGGAGACCAGCCGGGTTTTCGATAAACCGATTTTCTATTTAGAAGTTGTAGACAACGGACGCGCGCACGGTGCACGGCTCGACCGGATGGAAATGCCGATCGCCGGTACTTTCCGCGTCCTCGCCCGCAAGCCGCGACGTGTAATAGTAATCGATATCGCTGAGTTCGCGATCAAACAGATTGAACACATCGACGGCGACCTTCCAGTTCGGATCGATGCGATATCCGGCGCGCAGATAAGTCAGTACTGTTGAGTCGGAACGCTGACTGTCGTCTTCGATCAGCGGTCGCGGCCCGAAGTAACGCATCTGCAATTGCGCGAACCACGGGCCGAGGTCAACGACGCTGATGCCGAACGATGCCACCTGCTCGACGGCTCCGGGAATGTGGTTGCCGGCCTGATCATCCTCTACAAAGCGCGCATGCGATGCCGCCACATCCAGATCGATCAGCAGCCAGTCTTTGGCCTTGTAATGATTATTCCATTCGATGCCGTAACGTTTGCTGGCGCGCGTCGCTTCGGTATCGCCGGCATCGCCGACGAACACCAATTCCGAATCCAGTTTTAATTGCCACACGGCGATCGAACTTTGCAGGTCCGGAATAATTTCGGTGCGCGCCCCGATTTCGGAGCCGCGCGATTTCGCCAGCGGCGTCACCGGCTCGATCGGCTCGCCATCGCCCACGGTCACGTGTTGCGTGGTGCCGCGTGCATCATTGCTGTGAAAGACTTCACCGTAGTTGACGAAGTATTCGGTCTGCGCCCACGGCCCGAACACCACCGACAGTTTTGGCGACGTAATCGTATCGTCGGCAGCGCCGGAATTTTCCGGGACAAGGCTGTCGACATCAAAATCGTAGGTATCGAAGCGCGCGCCGGCGACGGTGCGCAGCCGGTCGGTCAAGCAAGCATAATTTTTGTCGACCTTTTTTGGGCGCAGCCCAGGCTGACCCGGACATGGAGTGCTCAGTAGAGCATCGGAAAGCTTCACTGAGAGGTGCTGCTGCATTCACCGCGTGCGCGCGAATATCTCATCGATTATTGCGCGGCCGGCTTTCGCGAGCTCGGCGCGGCGACGAAACGGCGCGCGCGCAGTAAATGAGTTACCGTCTCGGGATGGCCTTTTGAAAACTAATTCCGGCCCGCAGTCGGGCCGAAATTATTCATCGAATGCACACTGACCGCTTCACCG
>JBEVMI010000160.1:0-12158 GCA_040508685.1 Spongiibacteraceae bacterium | reverse complement strand
AATCGCAGGCATGGCGCCAGCTTTCCCATTGCGGCCTAGTCCGTACTTCGTATCTGAAACACACCCTACGAAATTGGTGTTAAAGGTAAAGGTCGAGCGTTCTGCTATGACGCTATCTGCAAGCTCCATGGCTTTGTTCTAACTCACACAATGGACTGTATCCTATGATCCGATTTGCCATTCTTGTAATCGCTCTCCTTGTGACACCCACTTTCGTTCTTGCCTTGGATCAAAGCGACGCCGGCGTATACGCCATAGTTCGCACCGACGGGCATGTCACCAACAAGCTCTTGCGATTACTCAATACAGATAGTCGCTGGAAAATCGAAGACCAGAACCCAGACGGCTCCTGGACAGACGTTACCTGCGAGGCCAAATGCGTGTTAGTGGAATCTTCGACGGCTGACGTTGAACGGTTTCTTGGAAAACTGCCGAAGACCGCGCCCGCGGAGTGCATACACAACACTGCGTTTGCATTCTGCCGCACCAGTGATCAGAAGAAATCGGGTGCGCGCGATTATTTCCTTGTTGGATTGACGAAGAAAAAACCCATCGTCGTAGAGCTTGCACCACAGTCTTCTACGAACAATGAAGCCTGGCGCGACCAGCAGGGTCGTCCAGCGGCTGACACGGATGATCGAAAATCGGTCGATGGTTTCGGCGGCTGGGTCGTCGTCACATCCGATGCCAACTGGAAAGAGAAATGGGAAACCCCCTCCGATACAACTCCGAGTTTCACGCTTGCCAAGAACATTCGTCGCGACGAACAAATATTTGTGCTGACGTTCCTGGCGAATCCGCCACTATCAACGGATGGGAGAGCCGAGGTGATGTGCGATATAGAAATCATCAAGCCAAATGGCGAACCCTCGACGCATCAGGAAAACGTAGCGTGTTTCAAAGCCTCAACGATCGATCCACGTCTCACGTATTTATCGGCAGCTGTCATTGAATTCACCAGCGATCAGGATGATCCCTCGGGCGAATGGTCGGTGCGGATAACGTTGCGGGATACCGTGAGAGGTGTCGCTCTACCGCTGCAAACCTCATTCGTGCTGGCCGACAATTGATTGGCGCCATGACAGCGCCCCGGGGCAAGGCCCCCTATCGAAAATCAAACGGCAGCCAGCCCCGCTTGACGCTCTCGCGAAAACACCACGCCGGTGTGGTTTCGGTTTTGTAATTCCAGAAAAACCAGCCGAGATATTTTTCAAAGGTCGCCAGCTGCGCCGCGGCGTAACCGCGATAAGCCACCGATTCCTGAAAGTCATCCATATTTTCCAGTGCGTGATTGAATGGTCCTTCCGCCCATAACGACACGACTTTCAAATCGAGGCCGAGGCTCCACTCGCCGAGATACACCGGCACGCCGAGTTCGTTGATCATGTCGTCGGCTTCGGCTTTCCATTCAATCGCCGCTTTCTGGATATGGCCGTAAATATCCATATCGATATCTTCGCGCGCGAAACACTGGTAGCGATGGACATCGAACACGACATTTTCAAACGCAGACGTTTTGAAAAAGTCGCCGAACTCGCGAAAGGAGCGGAAGCCGTCGTGCATCACCACCGTGACCGCGGCCGGTGCGCAGTGGCGGCGAATACGTTCATAGGCGAGCCGATAATAATTTTTCAGATAGTCGGTGGGCACATCCCAGCGCGGTTCGTTCAACACTTCGATCGCATGCAGCGCGCTGCGCGATGTGTAACGCTGCGCCAGCTGTTCGAGCACATTGAGCGAGTGTTCGAGGTATTCGGGTTTGGTGTGCCACTCGCACACGTCCTTGATACCGCCGTTATCGAAACCGTTCTGGCATCCCGGCGCCGCGTGCAGGTCGAGCACAATGCGGATATTAAATTCCTCGGCCCAGTCGAAGGCGCGATCGAGCACGTCGATGCCGCCGGTGACGAACGGGAAACGCGCCGCGCCATAACTCGGGTGGTAGGGATAACCGGGGCCGAAAATCCAGTGGCCGACCGGAATGCGCACGGCATTGATGCCGATCTGCGCCAGCCATGAAAAATCGTCGCGGGTGATGAAGCTATTCCAGTGTGCGCGCAGGCGTTCAATCGCGTTGTCGCCGAGTTCGGCGCACCAGGTGGTTTCGTCGGTGGCGTTACAACCGTCGAACAGACTCGGCACCATCCATTTTTCCAGGACCAGCCAGCTGCCGAGATTGACGCCGCGTAATTTGATCGCCGTGTTGCCAGGAAAGTTTTTCACAACTGATTCCTCACGTTTGTTATTGATGGGGCGCTCACGGCCCGTTATCGTTGAGAATATCCCGTATCAATTGTGGAGCCTAGACCGAATGAAAATAACCGTAACCCGCGATACGTCTGCCTTGGCAGAAAACCCCGGATCGATGAAACACCGCATTCATATTCGCGACCACGAAATCATCGCCGATGAAGATGTCGCCAACGGCGGCGAAGACAGCGGCCCCAGCCCGCACGACCTGTACGATTCCGCAGTCGGCGCGTGCAAGGCGCTGACGATGTTGTGGTACGCCAAACGCAAACAGATTCCGCTCGAAACCATCGATGTGTCGGTGGAGCGCGACGCCAGTGATGAACGCAACGGCACCTACCGGCTGAAAACACGGGTCGCACTGGGCGGCGATCTCAGCGATAGTCAACGCAATGAATTGCTCAGCGTCGCCAAGAAATGTCCGGTACACAAACTGATGACGCAGGCCACCACAGAAATCGAAACGGATTGGCTACTCTGAAATTATTTACGGCGAGGAAAAAATCATGGCCAATCCGATTGTCATCACTCCCCACGAAAAAGATCTGGGCGGCGGTTTTATCGTGCGCCGCCTGTTGCCGGCGGCGGCACTGCGCGCAGTCGGTCCGTTTATTTTCTTCGACCATTTCGGACCGGTCGAACATCGGCCCACCGATAATTTCGACGTGCGTCCGCATCCGCATATCGGGCTGGCGACGGTGACGTATTTATTCGAGGGCGCGATGGTGCATAGCGATAACCTCGGTTATGTGCAGCGCATCGAACCCGGCGCGATCAACTGGATGACGGCGGGGCGCGGCATCGCACATTCCGAACGCGGCCCCGAAGATCTGCGCGCTACGCCCTATCGCATGCACGGCCTGCAATTGTGGTGCGCGCTGCCGCTGGCGCAGGAGGAATGTGCGCCCGCATTCGAACACACGCCGGCGAGTTCGATTCCGGTATTTACCGGCGAACGTTTTACCGTGCGCGTGCTGGTCGGCGCCGCCTTCGGTTTGTATTCACCGGTCACCACTTTCGTGGAAACGTTGTATCTCGATTTCGATCTCAAGGCTGGTGCGGATTTCACGTTGCCTCCGACCAATCTCGAACGCGCCATTTATGTGATCAGCGGCGCAGCCACCGTCGATGGTAATGCCACAAACAGTGCCGCAAACAGTGCCGCCAGCAAAGGCGACACGATAGGACCGCTGCATATGGCGCAACTGACCGGCGCACCGACACGCATTACCGCAGCGGTCGATACACGAATGGTACTGATCGGCGGCGAAGCGCTCGACGCCCATCGGCATATCTGGTGGAATTTCGTGTCGTCGCGCAAGGAGCGGATCGAACAGGCCAAGCAGGACTGGAAAGAAAAACGGTTCGCGCCGATTCCGGGCGAGACCGAGTTTATTCCGCTGCCCGAGTAACTGACGGCGCAATGCATTTTGTTTATTGCACCCTTCACATTCGTGAGGGTGCCAGTAAAAGTTCTTAACCTCTATTTCTTATCTGCCTTCCACTTCTTCAAAGCCTCCAGCGTATTGGAAACATGTTTATCCGGCAGCAGATCGGTGTGGCTGTACAGCACCTTGCCCTCCGGCGAAATCACATAGGAAGTGCGATTGGATAATTCCGGTTTCGCGGCGAGGACGGCGTCGTAGGATTGCATGATGGTTCTGCCGGCATCCGATGCCACCGGAAATTTGCCCTGGCATTCGCTGACGGAAAATTTATTCAGTACGTCGATGTTGTCGGCCGATACACCGATGATGGATGCGCCAAGTGCGTGGTACTGATCGACGGCTTCGGCAAAGTTGTGCGCTTCAACCGTACAGCCCTTGGTGAATGCCGCCGGGTAGAAATACATCACCACCGGGCCTTTCTTTAATGCCTCGGCCAGCGAGAACTCAAATTCGTTGCCATTGAGGGTTGCCGGTGCGGTGAACATCGGCGCTTTGGCGCCAACGTCGAGTGCGGCGTGGGCGCTGGCTGCAAACCACAGGGCACAAATAGCGAATACGGATGCTTTCATGGCAATAACCTCCTGCATTTAAGTGGACTGGGATCATCCGGCAACGCGTGCAGCGATTCAAATTACATGTTGCTCACAAACGCCGGGTTCAACTTTAACGCTGCCGTGCGATCTCGGGCACGCCCCTTGCTCTGTGTCTATTGCCTCGGCGCCAACGCGGCGAAATTAGCGATGAATCGCCATTTTTCGCGCAAAGATACCGTTTTCGTCGCTGCAACATTGAAAAACTGGGAATCGCATTTGTAAGAATGCGCTGCTGGAGAAAAATCATGCCCTACATCATCGGTTGGTTTTTGGGAGTTCCGGTCATTGTCTTGGTAATCCTGTTTTTGTTTTTTAATTGATGATTTCGAATTGCTGAAAGTCATCGTGGAATGAAGACGGATTGATCAAGCGTTGAATTGCTGGATGGCAAAGAACGTATCGCCCTAAAAAAAACGCGGCCGATAACTACGTGCGCGCCGCGTCACAACGCAATGAGGATTTCATCATGACTACTCTTATCTACCAAGAAAGCCCGCATCTGCCACGTATCAGCTGGGGTGCCATTAGCGCCGGCGTGGTGTTGTCGCTGGTGATTTATGTCGTGCTCAGCGTGCTCGGGTCCGCCATCGGCGCGACCGTGTTCGATCCCACGGGCGAAGCCGATCCGTTGCAGGGATTTTCGTTTGCAGCCGGGGCGTGGGTGATTGTCACCACCGTTATTTCCGTGATCGCCGGCAGTTATTTCGCCGGACGCGCCGCGCAGGCGTTGGGCTGGTTGCATGGTTTGCTCGCGTGGGGTCTGGTCACGCTGTTGACGACTTACATGCTCACGGCACTGGCCGGCAATATTATCGGCACGGCGTCATCCGTGCTGGGTAAAGGTATCGCCGTTGCCGGCGAAGGTGTCGCGCGCGCGGCGCCGGCCGTAGCCGACAAGGTCCAGGCCGGGTTGAAGGAAAGTGGATTCGATTTCGGCAACTTGCAGGCGGAGCTGGATACGCTGCTGCGACAAACCGGCAAGCCGGAATTAAATCCCGACAACCTCCAGCAAAAAGCCGAGCAGGCCACCGGTGATGCAAAAGCGACCGCTGCACAAAGCGCGCAGCAACCGCAACAGGCCGACGCCGATCTGACCGGTTGGTTCGAACGTGTCAAACGTTCTGCGCAACCGGCGCTGGAAGCGGCCGACAAAGAAGCGTTGGTGAACATCATCGTCGCGCGCACGGGTAAATCGCCCGAGGAGGCACGCCAGATCGCTGACAATTACGAACGTACTTACAACCAGGCGATGGCCGACTTCGCCCGCTTGAAACAGGAAGCCGAAGTCAAGGCCCGGCACGCCGCCGATGCCGCAGCACGCAATGTAGCGCGTGCCAGCTGGTGGACCTTTGCGGTGTTGCTGGTAGGTGGGATTGTCGCGGGAGCTGCCGGTAATCTCGGCTTTAAACATCAGCCGCCGATCGAAGAAGACGAGTTGCGTACGCGCGAGGAATTCGATGTCGCGCCCACTCGGAATCCGCTGTTGTAAATTACGGGCGACAGTTCAGCGGCAGGAACCGGTCGGGGACGGTGGTTTTGTTGGTGCCATTAATGGTCATCGGCGCCGGCGCGCTCGCACCTCCGCAGACCCATGTCACCGGTACTACCGGCGCATCGGCGACTACGGCGGGCCGCAAGGTCAGCACCTTGCCGTTGATCAATCCGTTGGCGCGATTGCCGAAGGTGATGTGCACGGCGCCCTGCTCCACCTCGACCGCGCTGATAAATTGATTGACCACTTTCTGCGGCGCCGGCAGTCCGATGCTGGGGTTATCGGCCGGCAGGGTGTGGGTCGACAGCCACGCGGCGGCGATCGGCGTTTTTGCAATATCCGCCAGCGGTACGGCCTCGACAATCTGCGCGCGAATAAAACGATCCTGCGTATTCGGCATCGCGATCATCGCCAGAATGGCAATGATGGCGAGCACCACCAGCATTTCGATCAGGGTGAATGCCTGGCAGGCGCTTTTGGCGCGCACCCGATCAGACGCCTTTCAACAGGCGTTTGATTTCGCCCCACAACAGTTCATAAGCCAGCCCCGGTGCCGTGCTCGCGGCGTAGGTGTTGACCGGCGCGCGGTGCACGCCCATTTGTTCGAGCGCACTGGCGTAGGGAATGTAGGTCTTCAACATTTCCGGATAATTCTTTTTGCGGCTGTCGACGATTTCGTTCTGGATTTTGCGGCGGCGATCGACCTGCGTGAAAAAAGGGACCAGCTTCAGATCGCTGTATTTTTTCTGCGCGGTGAATTCCTTGAGCTGATCGTATGCGCGCAGCGACAGCGGCGACGGGATCAGCGGCACCAGCACCACATCGGCGGCGGCGAATACCAGCTCGGCCGCACGCGACAGTGCCGGGGCGCAATCCAGAATCACCAGATCCTGTGTTTCTGCCAGCGGTTTCAGCAGTGCCTTGAAATAGGTTTTGCCGGCATTTTGATGTTCGAGTAATACATCCAGTTTGCGCAGGCTGAGATCGGCGGGAACGACGGTGACATTTTCATGCGCGGTCGGTATCAGCAACTCCGTGGTTGCGAGTTTGCCTTCGATCATTTTTGCGGAACGCTGTTCCAGCTCCTTGTCGTCGAGGCCGAGATACCAGCCGGCACAACCCTGCGGATCGAGATCCCACAACACGGTGCGCTGCCCCGCCTGGCCGGCGAGGTAGGCGAGATTAACTGCCGAGGTGGTTTTACCGACGCCACCTTTGATATTAAAAAGAGCCAGGGTCTTCACGCAAAAACACTCCTTTTTATTCAGTGAAATTCGTGGATCGAAATGGAAGGGATGCACTTTAACCGCAACGGTTGCAGGCCGCATACTGAGTCACGGCAAACGGCCATCGCAATAGCATTGTAATCGCCGCTATCCGGTGCGAGGCTGCAGCCATAATTTCCCCAACACCTCATCTGTTCGAGACTCGTGTCTGTCATGGATCAAGAAACTCTCGGTGCCATTCTGATTTTGAGCTTTGCGCTCGGCCTGCTGCACGCATTCGACGCCGACCATATTGTCGCGGTGTCGTCATTGTCGGCGCGCAAACGCGGCTGGAAATCCGGCGTGTTCTACGCATTCAAATGGGCGCTGGGCCACGGTGGCATTCTGCTGCTGGTCGCAGTCGCGACGTTGTACTTCCGCTGGCAGCTGCCCGCTTTCATTTCCTACTCCGCAGAAAAAATCGTCGGCGTGATTTTGATTGCGGCGGGTTTATCCCTGTTCTGGACCCTGCATCGCCAGCGCGTGCGACTCAGGATTCACCGCCACGGCGATGTCGTCCACGCCCATCTGGCGACGGTCGATAACACGTCGGTTGCGGGCAAGACCGTCGCCCACGATCACACGCCGGTGCTGGTCGGCATCGTGCACGGGCTGGCCGGCAGCGCGCCGGCACTGGCGCTGATTCCGGCGACGTTGTATCAGCCGTGGCTCGCCACCGGATATGTACTGATCTTTTCATTCGGGGTGCTGACCGGCATGGTCAGCTTCGGCCTGCTGCTCGGCCACGGTCAGCGTTTTCTGCAACGCCGCAGCCCGGCGCTGCTCGACGGCAGCCGCTTGTTGCTCGGCCTGTGCGCCACCGCGCTGGGCGTATTCTGGCTGGCCGCCGCCTGAGGTTTACGCACGGCCCGCTATCAGAGCGGTGACGCCAACCATCCCTCCAACCAGTAACCGCCCCTCCTGCCGTCGCGGTCAGTCGCTGGCTGCTGCGAGCAGGCTTTTATCGTCCGCACTGAGCTGTAAATTCGCCGCCGCCATCAACTGGTTCAATTGTTCGACATTGGTGGCACTGGCGATCGGCGCCGCGATTTTGGTCATCAACCACGCGAGCGATACCTGCGCGGGACTCGCGCCATGGTGTTCGGCAATCTGATCGAGGGCGGCGAGAATTTTGAAGCCGCGTTCGTTCAGGTATTTTTTGACGCCGCGACCGCGCGTGCTTTTGTTGATGTCCTGCTCCGAACGGTATTTGCCGGACAGAAAACCCGCGGCGAGGCTGTAGTAGGGAATCACGCCGATTTCTTCCTGCGTGCAGAGATCGGCGAGTGCACCTTCGAATTTTTCGCGCTCGACCAGGTTGTAGTGCGGCTGCAGGGTTTCGTAGCGCGGCAGCCCGAGACGCGCGCTGATAGCGAGGGCTTCGCGCAGGCGCTCGGCGCGATAGTTCGAGGCGCCGAGCGTGCGAATCTTGCCGGCCTTGATCAGATCCGCGAAAGTTTCCAGCGTTTCTGCCAGCGGCACGGTTTCATCGTCGGCGTGCGCCTGGAATAAATCGATATAGTCGGTTTGCAGACGCCGCAGCGAATCGTCCACCGCCTGGGTGATCCAGCGCCGCGACAATCCCTTTTTATCGCCGCCCATATCCATGCCGCATTTCGTCGCGATCACCACCCGCTCGCGATTGCCGCGGTGCTGCATCCATTTGCCGATCACGGTTTCCGATTCGCCGCCGCTGCTGCCGGGAATCCAGATCGCGTAGACGTCGGCGGTATCGATGGCGTTAAAACCGGCGTCGACAAAAATGTCGAGCAGCCGGAACGACATCGCCTCGTCGGCGGTCCAGCCGAAGACATTGCCGCCGAAGACCAGCGGGGCGACCTGGAGATTGGAGCGACCGAGTTTGCGGGTTTGCACGGTGGAGCCCTCGAAGGTGGCGGCGATAGCGCAGGTTTCGGAGGCTAACGCCATCTGCCGCAGCGGGCAAACGATCCCATACCAGCGGGCGCGAATGCGACAGCGGGAATCGCATCTCGGTCGCCGCCGCTTTCTCCGTTCGGGCCACTGTTAGCATTGGCCACAAACTGCCGATGACCGGCTCGCCCCAGCCGCAGGCGCGAATCGACGGCATCGCGGTAGTGCCTATGCGCGAAAAAGGTACAGAATTATTTGTCGGCATCGCGCGCGACCCGCAATGGGGGCTGGTGATGGCGCTCGGCCTCGGCGGGGTCTGGGTCGAAGTCCTGAACGACACGCGGCTATGCCTGTTGCCGGTGCGTAAGGACGAAGTGATCGCGGCCCTCTGCTCGCTGCGTGCGGCAAAATTATTGCAGGGTTATCGCGGTGCGCTGGCGATCTGGGACTGATCGCACAGCGTTTTACTATCACGCGCTTTTTACGGTGCTGATTTTTAATGGCGCCGTTTTAAAGGGAGAACAAAGTGCCTACGGAATGGTTTGCAGGATTTGAAACGCAATACATAACGACCAGCGGCGGTGCCAGCATTCACGTGCGTCATGGCGGCAGCGGACCGCCGCTGTTGTTGCTGCACGGTTATCCGCAGACGCAGGTGATGTGGCATCGCGTCGCCGATCGCCTCGCGCAACATTTCACCGTCGTCGCCACCGATCTGCGCGGCTACGGTGACAGCAAAGGTCCGCCGCCGCTGCCGGATGGTTCCAATTACAGTTTTCGGGACATGGCGCGCGATCAGGTCGAAGTCATGCGCACGCTGGGTTATAGGCATTTCCTGCTGGCCGGACACGATCGCGGCGCCCGCACCGCGCACCGCTTGGCACTGGATCATCCCGCCGCAGTGCAACGGCTCGCGCTGCTCGATATCCAGCCGACACATCACGCGTGGACGACGATGTCGACCGTGCAATTAAAACGCGCGTGGCACTGGATGCTGATGGCGCAACCGCACGATATTCCGGAGCGGTTATTGTCTTCCGTGCCGAAGGAGTGGCTGCTCGAAAAACTCTGTCATCTCGATCCGGCACACGGCCAGCAACTTTTTTCCGCCGCGGCTTACGCCGAATATCTGCGCTGCCTGACGCCGGAGATGATTGCGGCATCCTGCGCCGACTATCGCGCCTTTGCGTCCATCGACGTCGCGCACGATGAAATCGATTTCAGCACCGGGCGGCGCATCACCTGCCCCACGCTGGTTCTGTACGGC
The DNA here is from genome assembly GCA_040508685.1 of Spongiibacteraceae bacterium. GTDB lineage: Bacteria > Pseudomonadota > Gammaproteobacteria > Pseudomonadales > CAMLJR01 > CAMLJR01. Next base: position 1,971 of record JBEVMI010000160.1, on the reverse strand, counting down.
GAAAACACCTACGGCCGCAGCGATATGCGCACGATCTGGAGTGCCTACGCCGACGATGTCAGCTGCCGCATGATCCCCGGCGCGGGACATTATCTCGCCGAAGAAAAACCGCACGCGGTGTTGACCGCCCTGCTGGAATTTGCCGCGAAGGACCTGCAGCAATTTCGCTGATGGATCGATCGCGCGCGGATCATACCGAAAATTTGCCGACCGATTTTTGCAGATCCGAAAGTCCGGTTGCCCCGAACCTTGCGCCCCGAAATGCGGTTTACAGCGGCGTGGAGCCCGGCGTTATATAGCACCATAGTCGACCACTTCTGCACACAATCTAAAAACAACGAGGTGTGACATGAGCGAAACCATCAGCGTCGTCAGCGAACTGGATTTGCCCTATGGCATCGACACGGTGTGGCCTTACCTGTCCGACTTTCCCACGGCGCCAAAATATGTGCCCGGTGTTGGCCCCATAACCATCACCGGGTCCGGCATCGGCATGGTGCGGCGGGTGCCGTTCGAAGCGAGCTGGACCGATGAAAAGCTGGCCGTGATGGATCACGAGAACCATCATTTCGCCTACACCGTCAGCGCATGGTCGGACGATGTCGACTTTCTCGATTACCGCTCGGATGTGCAGCTGATACCACTCTCCGCCAACTCCTGCCGGTACCGCCGCGAAGGTCGTTTCACGGTCAAACCCGGCGTCAGCGTGCAGAGCGTGTGCGCTACGCTCGACCGCGCTTATCGTATTTCGATGAATTCATTCGCAGAGATCATGCGCGCGCGCATGCAGAAATAAACGCACGCATCCCTGTGCGGAAAAAGTTTCTTCACATTCAAGAAAGCGCGTGCATGATTGGCGGGGTAAAACCGCGCCGTAGCGGCGCTTCGCTTGCTGGGTTTTCGAGGGATAGATCATGGGACTTTTAGACGATCTGATGGGCGCGATGAATAGCGGTGGCGCGGCCAGTGCCGGCAGCGCCGATGTGATGGGCGCATTGACCGGGTTGCTGGGCAGCTCCGGCGGGCTCGCGGGTATCGTGCAGTCGTTCGAGCAGGCCGGGCTGGGCAATCTGGTGCAGTCGTGGGTGAGCACCGGGCAAAACCTGCCGGTAACCGGCGAACAAATCATGCAGGCGCTGAGCGGCGGACAATTTGGCGCACTGGCCTCCCAACTTAACCTGCAAAATCCGGAGGTGGCCAACATGATCGCGCAGATGCTGCCGCAATTGATCAACCAGCTCACGCCCAACGGCACCATGCCGCAGGCGGGTGATCTGATGGGTTCGCTGACGAGTTTTGCGCAAAACTTCTTTAAAACGTAATTCTTCTGTTTGCCGGAAACGGGCGACCCGGTGCCGGCAGTTTGGTCGCCGCTATTAATCTAATCGCCAGCAATACCGCAATTTTTGCTAGCAACTTTCCGGTCTTGGACAACGCGGCGATTTTGTCTGACGCTACAACTCTGCACCGGTCCCGATCGCATCGACCGCAACCGAAGGTGTTGATCATGTCCACATCCACTCTGCTCGCCAGCCTCGGTCTGCTGTTCGTGTTGATGCCACTGCACGCCAGCGCCGATGTCGCGGTGATTCTTTCCAAGCCGGAACACTTCACCGATATCGGTGAGGGGTATGGCGATATTCGCCGCAATACCGCTGCGCTCGAACAACATCTCAAAACCCAGGGGGCGCAATGTTTGCGCGCAGGCGAAAAACTCGAACTGCAGGTATTCAATGTCGATCTCGCCGGCCGCGACGAATGGTGGTATCGCCCCGGTCATGACCTGCGCGTGATGCGCGATATCACCTGGCCGAAAATCGATTTGGGTTATGCCTGGCGCGACGCCGGCGGCAATGTCATCAGCGCCGGTCGCGAGTGGGTAAAGGATATGAATTACCTGCTGCACAGTGCCACCGTGCGCCACGATCGCGACCCGCTGCCCTACGAAAAAGCCATGCTGCATGAATGGTT
>JBEVMI010000126.1:0-4457 GCA_040508685.1 Spongiibacteraceae bacterium | reverse complement strand
CATTGGCATACGCGCGACCGTTGACGACGCGTTCCGCGGGATCAAACAACGCTTGCAGCGAGCAAGCGGGGACGTCATGGAGGTGGATCCGCTCGACCAGATTCCACACGCGGGCATCCTGCAATTGCGCAGCGCGGTGTCGGGATTATCGAAACCCTGCGAAGGTGCGGGCCAGCGACCATGCAAGGCAGCGGCAATCTGTTTGCCGCCCTTGTCGAGGGTATTGGGATCGAACAACATCGATGTGCCGATCGCATCGAAAAGCGGTTTGTAAAAGTACAGTGCGGTGGAAACGACGGCCGATAACATGGTGCCGTTGTAGCCGGCGATGGCGCGCGGTCCGTAAACGTCGCGAATTGTGGAAAGTCGCGAGGCAATTTCATCCATGGCCTGTTCGATCGGAATTTTTTCAAACCGTCTGTAAGGGCTGCGTTTCAATGAATGCAGCAAACGCTCGGGATGAGTCAGGTAGGTTGGCTGGGTGCGACCTTTGATGCAGGTGTAGCCAAGAAACAGCGGGTTGTCGCGATTGCCGCTGACGCGAATCACTCGGGCATTTCCATTTCAACCTTGATCGCACATTGATTGGTGCAGATCCGACAAAATGAATCGTGCATTTCGATCATGGGCATCTCCTGCCGAAATGGAAGCTGTTATTTTTCTGTGGTGCTGTGTCCCGATTGCGTCAGCGCAATCTTCGCTGCCTGCAAGCCCATGACTGACGACATTGCCAGGCCTCCTGCGTAAGCCTGGTGTATGCCCATACCAGCCATCCGCCGGCATTCTGGACCGTCGCGCGACAGAGTTTCATGTAGCCCGCGACATCGAATTCATGCCCGACTGATTCGAAGCCCTGATATTGCACAACGGAAATACGATCCGATATCAGCGTACCTAATGATTTAACCCAGCTTACGGCGTTGTCATAGTTTTCGATCAGGGTCCGATTGAGGTTCGCATCGCCGAGAGGATTGATGGCGCGCAATACGTCGTAATTTTTCGCTGTCCACAGGCCGCCACCCGACAGCACGGCAGATCCACCGATGGCTTCGGCTTTTTCGACAACAATGACATTGGCGCCGTGGTGCGCTGCATAGGCCGCGGCAGTCATGCCCGACATTCCCGCACCGATCACCAGAAAATCGGCCAGCAGACAATTGTCTTCGTGCCCGTTTTCGTTTTTAGACATCAGTATACCTTTGCCAATTGCTGCCACTGCGATATGAAACGATACGGATGTGTTTCATTATTTAAAATATAACGAGCCCTTTATTCTGTGTCTAATTAATAATCCATTAATCCCAATCCTAAAATTGAAAGCGCCTATTGAAGCCGTTTTTGGGGCCAGGTCCCGCTCGGTAATATAAAATAAGTAATAAAAACAGTTAGTTGAGGAATTTGTCTGGCGCGGGAGGCTGTGATCATTCTGGCGTTCTTCAAATTAAGTATCCTTTGCTGTCTTGGAATGCTTGACTAACGCTTTGTCAATTGGGATTCTTAATAGCGCGCTGAAGGCTGATGCAGGTCTGCGAGCGCAGCACAAGATTTCCACATAACTCTAATTACGGTGGAGCATCTCCATGAAACGTTCATCCCTATTTATTTCAATTACAGCGATTTTGCTGGGTGGTCATATTGCCCCATCGATCGCGCAGGAAAGAAAGGCAACACTGGAGGAGGTGATCGTCACCTCACGGCGCGTCGAAGAATCAGTTCAAAGTGTGCCGTTAGCCGTCTCTGCATTGACCGGCGAGATGCTTGAATCGCGCGGCGTTGCACGCATGAACGATCTCGTGACATCCACGCCTGCCGTAACTTCGCAACCGACCTCGGGGCGCTCCAGCGTTGTTAACTTCGGTATCCGCGGTCAACGTAATACCGATGTACTGCCAACGGCCGATCCTTCCGTTATTGTCTATATCGCTGATATTCCGCAAATGCGAGGTTATGGTCTCGGCGCCCTGGGCGCTCTCGACGTGCAGACAGTTGAAGTGCTGAAAGGGCCTCAAGGCACTTTGTTCGGTCGCAGTACAACCGGCGGCGCCATTGTCATCACGCCAAATGCCCCGACGAATGAGGCCACAGCAAGCGTCACTCTCGGCGTGGGCGAACGCAATCGCCAGATGGGGAGGGCCATTTTCAATCTGCCGGTCACCGATACGATTGCCGCGCGCGTGGCTCTGCAGACCGAGAAAGCCGATGGTTATCTCCACAACAAGGGCAGCGTTGGCCGCGACGCTTATGGCGATCGCGATGAGCAGGTGTGGCGTGCTTCGCTGCAATTCCTGCCCTCCGATGAGCTCACTTCCACTTTCTATAGCGATGGTTTTCAGAGCAATGAAAACGGAGCAATGGTCGATCCGTCGTTCGTGAGACCGGGCGGTCCCGCTGCTGCGTTTTTTGGATTGGCCCCGGATGGCGACAAATATGCCGGTACGACAAATTTGTCCGACGCCCACTCCAAGCTGACGGTTTATGGAATTTCCAATACCACGTCCTATGACATCAGCGATTCGCTGACGATCAAGAATATTGCCGGTGCGCGCTACATCGACGTCGATGACCGCTGGGACCTGGATGGCAGCAACCGGCCGGTGTTGTCTGTGCTCAATCTGGCGACGACGCACCAGTATTCCGAGGAATTGCAGCTGAGCGGTTCCATGGACGAGAAACTGGATTGGATTACCGGCGTTTTCTGGTTCAAGGAATATTCAGACGACGACTCCTACACCAATGCGTTTGCTCCGGCTACCTCCACGCCTTCGCTGACAGGCACTTATGGACGCAACATCAGTCAATCGGTATTCGGGCAGGGGACCTATCATTTCACCGACAATCTGAATTTGACGGTGGGCGCCCGCTACAATCATGACGAGCGTTTGATTACCGCCAGTTCATTTTCAGCGACTGGCGCCTGTTCGATTCAGCTAGCGGTGGGCGTGACTGCACCGGCGAACAATTGCGAACGCACCGAAAGCAAAACCTTCACCGAACCTTCGTATAACGTCACGCTGGATTATCACCTCGACGTCGACAAGATGATTTATGCCGCTCACCGCCACGGTTATCGCAGCGGTGGTTTTAATGGACGTGCTGCTGCGGTAACTCCCCAGCTGGATACCTTTGCACCGTTCGATCCCGAAACCGTCAATGATTTCGAGGTGGGTTTCAAGGGCGATCTGGATGCGGCGGGCAGCCCGCTGCGGATCAATGCGTCGTTGTTTTATTCTGACTATCAGGAAATTCAGCGCGTGGTTGCAACCGTCAACCCGACAACCAATCAGCTGGCGACCAGCGTAGTGAATGCGGCATCGGCAACACTGTACGGCGGTGAGCTGGAAGTGACCTGGTTGCCGCTGGACAGCCTGCAGATCGATGTGTTTGCCTCCTATATCCATGCCGAATACGACGAGTGGCTGGACCCGGGAAATCCGGATCCGGCGCAGCGCGATAAATCCGACAGTGATTTTGCGACGCCGGAATACAGCGGTGGCGTTACGGCCAAATATACCTTGCCGGTACCGGCGGAAATTGGCGAAATGTCGGTGCAGGGCAATGTCTATGCGCAGGCCGAAACTCAGCTTGCCGACGAAAACGGTCCGGGCGGATTGCAGTCCGGTTACAGCCTGGTCGGCGGGCGGGTCGACTGGCAGAATGTGATGGGCAGCAATGTCAAATTGGGCTTGTGGGGGAAAAATCTCAACAACACGAAATACTACGCGGGTGGCATCAATACCAATGGCACCGTCGGGTATTACATCGCGTATCCCGGAACGGCACGCGCCTGGGGTCTCGATGCGACTTACGATTTCTGATCATGTGTGGGGTGCGGAGTAATCCGCACCTTTCTCCTTGCCCGCGTAGCGGGCTTTTTTGCTTTATTTCAACACAATGTTTCGGATAGCTGATCGAGGTGGCGCCGCATATTGTGCATGGCCATGCCGATATCGCCGGAAATAACCGCCTCGGCGACTTCTTCGTGCGCCTTATGAGTGTGGTCCATGATTTTTTTGGTGATGCGTTTGGGCGCGTGCATCAGCGAGAGTGCCGTCAACACCTCCACGAATAAATGCAGTGCCGGATTGCCGGTGAGCTCGGCCAGCAGGATGTGAACGTTATTTTCCGTCGAACCGCGAATTTCATCGGCCGGCATGGAGTGTTCCTTCTGTATCGCCTCACGCAGCTTCTTTACGCCATCGGCGTCGATGCGTTCGGCCGCCAGCTTGACGCAGGCCAGTTCCAGCGCATTCATGGCTTCCAGAATATGTTCCACCGATACTTTTTTGTACTCGAGATAAACGCTCAGCGTATTGCGGGTGGCTGCGGAATCGGGCTCGGTGATGATCAAACCCGAGCGCGGTCCCGGTCGCATGCGCGCGATATGGTTGTACTCGAGCAGGCGGACCGCCTGGCGAAATACCGAGCGGCTGACCTCGTATTTGGCCAGCAGGTCGGTC
>JBEVMI010000079.1:0-5283 GCA_040508685.1 Spongiibacteraceae bacterium | reverse complement strand
GTCACTGATTTCGATCTCGTCCAGCAACGGCGCGGCCGGCAGTAACGCGTAGACATAACTGCGCTGTTGCTGGAGCAGCCCGGTTACGACATCCACTTCTGCCGGCGTCGCAAACTCCGACTCCGCGATGCCGCTTTGCAGCTGATCGACAACGAGTTCGCGCTGCAGTAATTGTTTGTAATAGGCCGGCATCAAATTTTGATCGCGCAACAGTTGTTGATAGCGCGCCGGGGAAAATTGCCCATTTTCCTGAAACTGGGGGACACTGCGAATGGTGTCGTCAACCACCTTCGCGGAGACACGCAATTTTAAATCGTCGGCACCTTGTTGCAACAACTGCTGGGTAATCAGGCTTTCCAGCGCCGGGCCGCGCAATTTGGCGTCGTCGAGTAACTCGGGTTGTACACGCTCCCCCATCATCGCCAGCATCTGCCGCTTTTGCATGCCGATTGCCTGAGCCAGATCATCTTCGGTGATCTTGGCGCTGTTCACTTTGGCCGCCGGCGCCGGACCTCCGCCGCTAATCAGCGTATCGACGCCGAATACAGCAAAGGGAACGATGATGATGGCGATGATGATCTTGGCGGCCAGACCCTGAACGTTGTCGCGAATATTTTGCAGCATCTCGGTACCCGAATCCGTTGATACGTTATTGACGGTATAAATCTGCAGCTGACTTTTTATAATCGGTATGTCACTGCCAACTCTGCACCGCGGCGACGGTAAAAATGAAATACCCGCGAAGCATATATCGACTGTTGATTAGCAAAAAAAAAGGCACATCGCTGGATGCACCTTTTCCGACTATCGGTATTTACTAACGCTGCCGTAACTGATCAGTTAACCGCGTCTTTGAGCGCTTTACCCGGCTTAAAGTTCGGAATTTTCGCTGCTGCGATTTCGATCGGATTACCGGTTTGCGGATTGCGGCCAGTGCGCGCCGCGCGGTCTTTGACAGCGAAGGTACCGAAACCAACAAGAACTACCGGATCATTGTTTTTCAGGGCACTGGTAATGGCATCGACGACGGCGTCGAGAGCGCGGCCAGCAACTGCTTTCGGAAGATCGGCGGAGGCGGCAATCGCTTCGACAAGCTCAGTTTTATTCACTCTGGGAACCCTCAATTCATAGTCTAAAAATTTGTCATCAAAAAGTAACAGCCCGAAACATTATCGGACCTGAAACGTTATCGAAACATTCACGCGATCAAGCGGAAGGATACAGCCGGAATTGCTAACGCGATGGGATCGACCAATACGCGAGGGGGCGATTCTACACCAGTCGCAGCGCTCCCGGTCAAGGCGAGCGCTGGAATTGACGACAATAGAGTGCTCAGTGTGCAGCCCGGGGCAGATCTGACTTATCGCCGGGATTCTCCACCGCCACCTTGACGCTTTCAGCCTTGGCGATGTCTTCAGGCTTGCCGAGATAAGCCTCATCCGACAGCGGCTCCGGAATACGTTCGAGCGCAATCTGCAATACCTCGTCAATCCATTTGACTGGTTTGACCGTCAGATCGGCTTTGATGTTTTCCGGAATTTCCTTAAGATCAGGTTCGTTTTCCTCAGGAATAATAATCGTTTTAATGCCGCCGCGATGAGCCGCCAGTAATTTTTCCTTGAGCCCGCCAATGCGCAAAACCTGGCCCCGCAACGTAATCTCTCCCGTCATCGCCACATCGGAGCGCACCGGAATTCCCGTCATTACCGACACCAGCGCGGTGCACATGCCGACACCAGCACTCGGGCCATCCTTCGGCGTCGCACCTTCGGGCACGTGAATATGCAAATCGTGCTTGTCGTGATAATTCGCCGGGATACCCAATATTTGCGAGCGACTGCGCACCACGGTAATCGCCGCCTGTATCGACTCCTGCATGACCTCGCCGAGTTGCCCGGTTTTAATGAGACGTCCCTTGCCTGCAACCGAGACCGCCTCGATGGTCAGCAACTCGCCGCCGACCTGCGTCCATGCCAAACCTGTCACTTGGCCGACCTGGTTTTTCTCTTCAGCCACGCCGAAGGAATATTTGCGGACACCACAGTAATTTTCGAGGTCGGACGCCTTCACGACTACCGGGGCCTGCAATTTACCGAGTGAGTATTCTTTCACCACTTTGCGGCAGATTTTTGCGACATCACGCTCCAGCCCGCGGACACCCGCTTCACGGGTGTAATAACGGATCAGGTCGCGAATAGCTCCTTCCTCAATGACCAATTCACCTTCGTTCAGGCCGTTGTTGCGCATCTGCTTCTGCTTGAGATAACGCTCGGCGATATTGACCTTCTCATCCTCGGTATAGCCGGGGATACGGATAACCTCCATTCGATCCAGTAGTGCCGCCGGAATATTCAGGGAATTGGAGGTGCAGATGAACATCACATCGGACAGATCGTAATCGACCTCCAGATAATGATCATTGAACGTATTGTTCTGTTCGGGATCGAGCACTTCCAGCAGCGCGGATGCCGGATCGCCGCGATGGTCCATGCCCATCTTGTCGATTTCGTCGAGCAGGAACAGTGGATTGCGCACCCCGACCTTCGCCATTTTTTGCACGATCTTGCCGGGCAGCGAACCGATGTAGGTACGACGATGACCGCGAATCTCCGCTTCGTCGCGCACACCGCCGAGGGCCATACGCACGAACTTACGGTTGGTGGCCTTAGCGATCGACTCACCCAGCGATGTTTTACCAACACCGGGCGGACCGACCAGACATAACACCGGACCTTTGATTTTTTTGACCCGTTTTTGTACGGCCAGATATTCGAGAATGCGCTCCTTTACTTCATCAAGCCCGTAATGATCGCGTTCGAGAATCTGTTCGGCATAAGCCAAATCCTGTTTGATTTTTGAGCGCTTCCTCCACGGCACATTGACCATCCAGTCGATGTAGCTGCGCACTACCGATGCCTCGGCCGACATCGGCGACATCATTTTCAATTTGCCCAACTCGGCGCGGACTTTCTCTTCCGCTTCTTTGGTCATGCCAGCCTGCTGAATTTTTCGCTCCAGCTCCTCGGCTTCGTTGGGACCAGCTTCATCGAGTTCACCAAGCTCTTTCTGAATGGCTTTCATTTGCTCGTTCAGATAGTACTCGCGCTGACTTTTCTCCATCTGCTTTTTGACGCGGCCGCGGATACGTTTCTCGACCTGTAATACATCGATCTCCGACTCCATTTGCGTCATCAGGTGTTCGAGACGCTCGCGCACATCGGCGATTTCAAGCACATTCTGCTTCTGCTCGAGATCCATGGTCATGTGCGCGGCGATGGTATCCGCAAGACGTCCCGGCTCATCAATACCCGACAATGACGTGAGCACCTCGGAGGGAATCTTTTTGCCTAGGTTTACATACTTTTCAAACTGCGCGAGCGCGGAACGTACCAGCACTTCGGCTTCGCGCCTTTCGATATTTTCACTCGGCAATTCGCGTGTGGTACCCGCGAGATATTCAACACTGTCGCTGACGTGAATCAGCTCGGCGCGATAACCACCTTCGACCAACACTTTTACGGTGCCGTCGGGCAAACGCAGCAGCTGCAATATATTGGAAACGGTGCCAACGCGGTGGATGTCCGTTACCTCGGGATCGTCGACAACTGCACTTTTTTGCGCAACCAGCAACACCTGCTTGTCGTTGGCCATTGCCGCCTCCAACGCACGGATCGATTTATCGCGACCGACGAACAGCGGGATCACCATGTGCGGATACACCACGACGTCGCGCAACGGCAGCAACGGCAACTCGATCGATTCCAATTTATCCGCCATGGGCTGCTTGACCTCGCCAGAAGATCCCTGCGGCGTGTGCGGGGATCAGAAAAAAGATGGAGCCAGAAAACATGTCCAGACCAATATTAGGCCTTTCGACCAGTTAATCCAGCAGATCATTGAGATGGGGACCGATCGGTCGATTGCAATACCTGAAATGCGAAAAGGGCCTTACGGCCCTTTTTGTTTAGCGACGATGTCGGTGATCAACGATCCCGACCATGCTTCTGAAGAGTTAATCCTCAGGAGCAACTTTGCGTGGTTGATCGTTGCCCTTGTAAACCAGCAGGGGCTCGGATTCGCCTTTGATCACGGAAGCATCGATGACAACCTTGCTGACATTATCCGACGATGGAATGTTGTACATCGTCTCCAGCAACACCGACTCGAGAATCGAACGCAAACCACGCGCACCGGTTTTCCGCTCCATAGCACGCTCGGCAATCGCACGCAAACCATCTTCGCGGAAGTCGACATCAACGCCTTCCATCTCGAACAACTTGCCGTACTGTTTAGTCAGCGCATTTTTCGGATCGATCAAGATACTGATGAGCGCCTCGACATCCAATTCTTCCAGCGTCGCGATCACCGGCAGGCGACCGACAAATTCGGGAATCAAACCGTATTTGATCAAATCTTCTGGCTCGACATCGGCCAGAATTTCGCCGACGTTGCGCTTCTCGTCCTTGCTCTTCACTTCCGCACTGAAACCGATACCACCCTTTTCGGAGCGATCGCGGATCACCTTGTCGAGACCGGCAAATGCGCCGCCGCAGATAAACAGAATATTCGACGTATCGACCTGCAAAAATTCCTGCTGCGGATGCTTGCGGCCGCCCTGCGGCGGGACCGAAGCTGTGGTGCCTTCCATCAGCTTGAGCAGCGCCTGCTGAACGCCCTCACCCGACACGTCGCGCGTGATCGACGGGTTGTCGGCCTTGCGCGAAATCTTGTCGATCTCGTCGATGTAGACGATGCCGCGCTGGGCCTTCTCGACGTCGTAGCCGCAGTTCTGCAGCAGCTTCTGAATGATGTTCTCGACGTCCTCGCCGACATAGCCGGCTTCGGTCAACGTGGTCGCATCGGCAATCACGAACGGCACGTTGAGCAGGCGCGCGAGCGTCTGCGCCAGCAGCGTCTTGCCGGAGCCGGTCGGCCCGATCAGCAGGATGTTGCTCTTCGAGAGCTCGATCTCGTCCTTCGTGCGGCTCATGTGCTTGAGCCGCTTGTAGTGGTTGTAGACCGCGACCGACAGCGTACGCTTGGCCACGTCCTGGCCGATCACGTACTGGTCGAGGATGCCCTTGATCTCGCTCGGGATCGGCAGGTCCGACTTCGCCGCCTTGGTCTCGGCGCCTTCGGCCGGCACCTCGTCGCGGATGATGTCGTTGCAGAGCTCGATGCACTCGTCGCAGATGAACACCGACGGACCGGCGATCAGTTTCTTGACCTCGTGCTGACTCTTGCCGCAGAACGAGCAGTACAGGATCTTTTCGCTGGAAGAGC